>JBDUBN010000336.1:0-3461 GCA_040004085.1 Novosphingobium sp. | reverse complement strand
CGTTCCAGTTCGGACTGGTTGTCGGCGATAGAGCGCAGCGACAGCGCCAGCGTACCGATGGTCTGCGCGACCGAAACCTTTTCAGCGATACGCGGCGTGACTTCCAGCGTGACGTTCTGCGACTGGACCACCACCGTCTTGCCGTCGACCACTTCGGAACTGGTCTTCTGGTCGGTTGCCAGCACGCGCAAGTTGCGCAGGATCGTTTCGGCGGCCTTGAGCGACTGCTCTTCGCCGCCGCCGCCGCCAGCACCGCGCACGGTCTGGGTCAACATCAGGTCGACATGATCACCCGGAAAGATGAACCCGGCGACGCCCGTCTTGGCCGAAACGGGCACGGTGATGGCGCGCATTCCCGGCCCGAGGGCGGCGGCGAGAAAGCCGCGGTCGCCCGGCTTGACCAACTGGCCTTGCGTAACCGGTTGTCCGGCAGAGATCGGAAAGCGCACCACGGTGCCCAGCAGCTTGGTCATATCGGCCTCGCCATCAAGGAAGTAGGCGTCCTGCACCATGTCCTTGGGCCAGGCCTGAAACGCGATCGAATCGGCTGTGATGATCGTGCCGACCGGCAGCACGCGCTGGGCCACCAGAACCTTTGGCCCTTGCGGGACCGCCTGAACTGCCTGAGCCTGAGGCGTTGCCGAGCCGCTGAACAGAGCGCGAGCGGCAAGTGCGGTGCCTATTGCCACCACCAGCGCACCCATCAGCAGCAATAGTTTTTTCTTGTCCATGGCTGTTAAAGCCCCCTTGAGGTATTCCCGGATTTTCGAGACTTACGTTTCGTTGAAAATGGTTAAAATTACGTTCACCCTGCCGTCCCCGTGATTGGCCCTGCGATTGGCGCTACCATTGGCAGGAACATTGGCAGGGTCTTGGTGGTCAGAGTGATCAGCGCCGCGCTGGAAATCGCGACGCCGTAAGGAATGGCGATCCGGCCCTTGTGGCGGCGCATGTAATGCCAACTGGCAAAGCCAATGGTCAGCAGTCCACCCAGGACCGACATGATCACCACCAGATAAAAGAAGTGCTCTGGCTTGAACCACAGCGCCAGAACGGTCAGCAGTTTGACGTCACCGCCGCCCATGGCGCGCATGGCGAACAGCGCTGCGGTGATGGCAAAAGTCAGCGCGGCGACGCCCAGTTGCCAGGCGAGGTCTGCGGATAGTGGCAGCCCGCTGGCCCACCAGAATACCGGTGCGCCGATGGCGATACTGGCGTTCAACGTGTTGTCGATCTGGCGGCGTTTCAGGTCGGTCAATGCGGCGTAAAGCAGCGCAATTGCCAACAGGGCGATCAGCCCGTAGGTAAATATCTCGCAGCGCACCCGATGCCCCCGTACAGCCCCCGATCCCATGCCCCGGTCTGCGGGCGCCATGTTCACAAACACTGTTCTAGAGATCAGGACTTACCAAATAGTAACCAGAGGGCTGAGGCAGTTGTTAGGGACAAGACCAAGGTGAGCGGTAACCAGTTGGAGGGGTTTGATCGGCGTGCCATTCCCGCTGACGCCATTGAGACTGAATGGCACGCAGCAGACGGCTGGAAGCTCCGTCGGATTGACTGGGGAGCAAACGATCTCGCCAGTTCGGCGCGCGGATCGATATTGTTCATGCCGGGGCGCGGCGATGCTTATGAGAAGTATCTGGAAACGCTGGATTACTGGCACCGGCTCGGCTGGCGCGTGACGGCGGCGGACTGGCGCGGGCAGGCTGGATCGGGCCGTTTGGGCTATGATGCGGTGACTGGCCATGTCGGTGATTTCGGGCAGTGGGTCGATGATCTGGCGGCGTTCTGGAGCGAATGGCAGGCCTTGACGCCGGGGCCGCACGTCATTGCCGGTCACTCGATGGGCGGCCAATTGGTGCTGCGCGCTGTGGCCGATCGCCGGGCCAATCCCGATGCCTTGGTGCTCTCTGCCCCGATGCTGGGCCTGCGCAACCACGGTCTGCCCGCCGCGCTGATGCACGGAATGGCCCGGATGATGTGCGCGTTCGGCGATTGCCGCCGCCCGGCGTGGAAGTGGAGCGAAAAGCCCGGCCAGATCCCCGAAGGCCGTGAATTGTTGCTGACGCACGATGACGCGCGCTATGCCGACGAGACGTTCTGGCGCGATGCGCGGCCGCAATTGGTGATGGGGCCGGGCAGTTGGGGCTGGGTGGAACGCGCCTATGCCTCGACACGGTCGCTTGAACGTCCCGGTGTGCTGGAGGCTGTGCAGACGCCGGTGTTCGTCGTGGCCACCAGCGCTGACGGGCTCGTCAATTACGGCGCGATCAAGCGTGCGGTGAAACGCCTGCCGCGCGGGGAATTGCTGACATTCGGCAAGGAAGCCCGGCACGAAATCCTGCGTGAAGTTGATCCGGTGCGCGATGCGGCGCTGGCTGCAATCAACGCATTCCTTGACCGCGCCGCCCCGCGCCGCAACTAGAGAGCCGATGGCGACTCACTACGATTTTGCGATTGTCGGCGCGGGCATGGCAGGGGCCAGTCTGGCCGCCGCGCTGGTGGCGCATGGCGCGGGGGTTTTGCTGATCGAGGCGGAAAGCCAGCCCGGTTATCACAGCACCGGGCGCTCAGCCGCGTTCTGGACCGAAAGCTATGGCGGCCCCGGCGTCCAGCCCTTGACCACCGCATCTGGGCCAGCGCTGGCGCAAGGCGGCTACCTGCACCGGCGCGGCGCGCTGACTATCGCCCGCAGCGGGCAAGCGCTGGATCTTGAGAAGTTTGCCGCGCGTTTTGAAGCACTTGGCGTCACGGTTGAGCGGTTGAACCGAGCAGCGATTGCTCAGCACATTCCGGGCCTGCGCGCTGACTGGACGGCGGGTGCGCTGGAGCCATCGTGCTGTGACATCGACGTCGCCCGGCTACATCAGGATTATCTGGCCAGCGCAGCGAAGGGCGGGGCTGATCTGTGGCGTTCGGCCCGTTTGACCGGCGCCGAACAGGTCACCGGCGGCTGGCTGCTGGCCACGGCAGACGGTCGCACCGCCCGCGCCGCAATCCTGATCAACGCCGCCGGAGCGTGGGCGGATCAGGTCGCCGAACTCGCCGGTATCCCGCCGCTGGGCATTCAGCCGATGCGACGCACCATGGTGCAAGTCCGCACGGCTCCCGCGCCGCTGAATGAGTTGCCGGTAGTGCTGGACCTTGGCGAGCAGTTCTATTTCAAGCCCGAGCACGGCAAGCTGTGGCTCAGCCCGCATGATGAAGTTCCCACGCCCCCATGTGATGCCGCGCCAGAAGAGCTTGCGGTGGCCGAGGCGATCAATCGGCTGGAGCAGGTGGTGGACTGGCAGGTAGAGCGCGTTGAACACCGCTGGGCGGGCTTGCGCAGTTTCGCTCCGGACCGTCTGCCGGTCTATGGTTTTGCCGCAGCAAACCCACGCTTTTTCTGGTTTGCCGGGCAGGGCGGCTTCGGCATCCAAACCGCCCCTGCCGCCGCTGACCTTGCCGCCGGATTG
>JBDUBN010000335.1:0-3466 GCA_040004085.1 Novosphingobium sp. | reverse complement strand
GAGCATCTCGTTTACACCGAGAGGGTCGGGGGTTCGAGCCCCTCACCGCCCACCAGGTCATTTATCAATCTAAAACAATGACTTGGCATGAGCAGGCTTTGTGCCTCGGCGTGGCCGAAGCGGCCCATCGCCTATACGTCGGCTAGGCTGAAAAGTGTGGTTGTGACACCGGGGACCATTGCCGAACGAGAAATAAGCAAGATGGCGAATCCACCGGCAAGGCAGTCGCAGGCCCGACCGAGTGCGTCAGTGCTGGCCGACAACCGCGATCAGCGCACGTTTGATCGCTGCAAGGAACAGATCGACATGCTCGGTCTGGCAGATGAGGGGAGGGCGCACCTTGAGCGTGTCCTCGTTTGCCCCGGTCGTACTGATAAGCACGCCATCGTCACGCATGGCATTGACGACATCAAGCGCCATTGTCCGCCGTGCGGCGGGCGGGCTGTCGCCGAGCCCAATATCGACGCCAAAGAACAGGCCTGCGTTGCGGATTGCCCGGATGCCGGGACACTCGCCAGTAATGCGCTCAAGCCCGGCACGCAGCTTCTGGCTCACCGCCAGCACGTTCTCCAGAATATGGTCGCGTTGCAGGATTGTCAGCACAGCGTCGGCGGTGGCGATTCCAACCGTGTTGCCGGCAAAGGTGTTCGAATAGCGAGCTGTGACGCCGAACTGTTCGACCGGAGCCTTGCGACCGACGACCGCGCCGATCGGGAACCCGTTGCCCATCGGCTTGCCCAGTGTAACCAGATCGGGAACGATGCCGTGGCGTTCGAAACCCCAAAAATGCGCGCCGGTGCGGCCAAAGCCTGGCTGGACTTCGTCGGCAATGACCAAGCCGCCTGCTTCGCGAACTGCTGCAACCGCGCCGGCCAGAAAGCCGGGAGGGTCTACCCACACGCCATCGCTTGAGAAGATGCTGTCAAACAACAATGCCGCCGTGCCTATGCCGCGGCGCTTCAGATCGTGGATGGCAGCGCGCACTTCGGCTTCGAAGAAATCTGCGGCCTGCGCGTCAGGTACGCCGCATGGCCCCGGCAAGTTGACCATGCGCACGTTGGGGCTGAGTTTCACCGCGTCGCCGAGATTAGGCGAAACGGCGGCATCGGCCGCACTGGTGCCGTGGTACGCATAGGCCGACACGATCACGCCTTCGTTGCCGCTTACCAGGCGGGCAATGCGCAGCGCCAGATCGTTGGATTCGCTCCCCGTGCAGGTGAAGACCACCCGGTCCGGTTCCGGCGGGAACGTACCGATCAATCGTTCGGCGTATTCCACCAGTCTGGGCTCGAGGTAGCGGGTGTTGGCGCTCAGGCGCCCCGCTTGCTCCATCATGGCCGCATTCACTTCCGGGTGGCAGTGACCGAGCGATGGCACATTGTTGTAAAAGTCGAGATAGGCTTGCCCATCGGGATCATAAAGCCACATGCCTTCGCCGCGCACAAAGTGCACCGGCTTGCGGTATTGGAGCCTGTAGGAGGCACCCAGGACCGCATCGCGGCGCGCAATCAGCGCGGCTTCCCGCTGGGAAAGCTCGACTTCGCCGGGGCGGTAGCGATTGGGCATCAGATCGGTGGACATGGGTTGCTGCCTGTCTGAGAAAAATTCAGGGTGAAATCGCGGCCTGCATCGCCGCTGCGCCTGACGTTGAATCAAGTGCAGAAAGGATTGAAAGCCCCTGTTCCGCGCGCCGCACGTTTTTCGTTATGTATTGTGCGTCTCCCGGAAAAAGACTTGCGCGCCAGTAGTTGATCAGGATTAATGCGCTCTGCCGGGCGCGGATCATGCCGACCAGAAGATTTGACTCCAAGGTCGAAAGCGGACGCGCGGAATTGTAGCCCGCAATAATGCGTTCGGCTCCGCCCAACGGCAGGCTCGGGTCGGTCACGAAATGACTTGCGGCAATGACCAGATCCTGAATTCCGGGGTTCCACCCGCCATCGCCAAAATCTATGAAACCAATGCCTTCGCTCGTCTGGAACATGTTGAACGGGCTCGGGTCGTTATGCGTGACTTGCCAGTCAAGATTGGCGATCTGCGGCTGAATGCGTTCCATATAATCAAGCATGGCCGTTCTGACTTGATCGGCGACGGGGCCGGCCGGAACATACTGCATCAGGTCAACCAACCATGGCCACGATCCGATGTTCCACAGAACGGGCCGGTGCGAGGCAGGTGCGTCGAACGCCTTCAGGGCCAGATCCAGCCGCGCAAGTGCCTTGCCGACTTCGAGCGACAGACCGGATGATGGCGTGACGGCGTGTAGCGGAACGCCTTCGATCCGGGACTGCAGGTAGCCGCAGACACCGTCCTGACTGAACATCATTTCGCCGCCACTCGTCTCCAGAATGTGCGGTGCCGAGAACCCTGGAGAGTTGCGCAGCGCCGCCATGGTCGCGGCCTGAAACCGGAAACTGTCGGCTGCCTCCGGCGCGTCTGACATTTTCAGGATGAGCTGGCGGCCATCCGGCAACACTACGGCAAGTGTGCGTTCGAACTCGGACGACAAGGTCGTGATCGTCCCGGTCAGTCCGTAATGGCGCTTGAGCAGTAGTGCAGGCAAATCCGGATCGGGAATGTATGGTGGCATCGCAAGGATTTCCGCCGCCTTGCGAAAACGCGCCGCGTCAGCTCCGTCGTGCCCGGCCTGATTACCGGGCATTGCCTGAACTTCTGGAACCATGGACCTTGGCCCACTCAGAGCCCGAAAACCGCAGGCAGTTGCGAAATGTCGGCGATTTCGGTGTATTCATAGAACGGGTTTGCCGGCTCATGCCCGCGATTGACCCAGACCTTGCTCTTGATGCCAATGTCATAGGCGGACATCAGGTCGTGGCGGAAGGACGACGAGACGTGGGTTATGTCCTCGGGGCCGCATCCCAGTGTATCGAACATGTATTCGAAGGCCCGAAGGTGCGGCTTGTAGGCTCCGGCTTCTTCGGCAGTCAATACGGCATGGAACGGTGCGCCCAGCTTGGCGATATTTGATGAGATCTGCGCGACCATCGAGTTGGTGAGAGCGACCAGCGGGATGTGCTTTGCCAGCTGCGCCAGTCCTGCGGGCACATCGGGATGTGGTCCCCAGGTCGGAACGAGGTTGTAGACCATCGCTGCGTCGTCTGCACTGAAGGGCACGTTGTTACGGCGGCACGTGCGCTCAAGCGCGTTGTAAACGACCTCCGCGTATGGCTTCCAGTCTTGCAGGACTTCATCGAAGCGATAGGCCTGGAAGTTCTTGATGAATTCGTCCATCTCCGGCGCATCCAGAAGGTGCCCGTATAGATCCTTGGCGGCGTCAGCCATTTGAAAGTTGATCAGCGTGCCGTGACAATCGAATGTTACGAACTTCGGGCGAAAGCGAGTCATTTTCAAACCTCCAAGTCATTCTCTCGGCGCCAGTATAATGGGCGAATGGCGGTGGTTTGCGCTGAATACCCCGATTTCCCAAGCAGGAGTAACTGGCCGG
>JBDUBN010000045.1:0-11708 GCA_040004085.1 Novosphingobium sp. | reverse complement strand
CCAGCAAACGGGACTGACAATCCTCATAGGTCAGGATCACTGCACCTTGGTATAACGTCATCTGGCTCTAGAAGCATGCGGGCCGCGCCCCCAGGGGATCGCGGCCCGCTGGCGATCAGCGCATGCCCATGCGGATTGCGCCATCAAGGCGCACATCTTCGCCGTTGAAATAGGGATTTTCGATCATCTCCAGCGCCAGCCGCGCATATTCGGCCGGCTTACCCAGACGCTTGGGGAAGGGCACGCTGGCGCCGAGCCCGTCGATGACGTTCTGCGGCACGCCGAGCATCAGCGGCGTTTCGAAAATGCCGGGGAGAATAGTGTTGATGCGGATGCCTTCGCCGCACAGGTCGCGCGCGATCGGCAGGGTCATGCCGACGATGCCGCCCTTGGACGCGGAATAGGCCGCCTGGCCGATCTGACCATCCTCGGCGGCGACGCTGGCGGTGTTGACGATAGCCCCGCGCTCGCCCGACGCCAGCGGATCGACCGCCAGCATGCCGGCCGCGGACTTGGCGATGCAACGGAAGGTGCCGACGAGATTGATCTGGATTACCGTAAGGAAGGCATCCAGCGGGAAGTGGCTGATCGATCCATCCTGGCGCGACCGGCTGGCGGTCTTGAACGCATTGCCGATGCCCGCGCAGTTGACCAGCACCCGCTCCTGCCCGAACGCCTCGCGCGCCTTGGCAAAGCCGGCGTCGACGGATTCGTCGGAGGTGACGTCAACCTGGCAGAATATGCCGCCCAATTCAGCCGCGACAGCCTCGCCCGCATCCTGGTTGAGGTCGAAGATCGCGACCTTCGCCCCCTTCGCGGCGAGTGCGCGCGCGGTGGCGGCGCCTAGTCCCGATGCCGCGCCCGTGACGACTGCGACGATACCGTTCAATTCCATTGGTTCATTCTCCTTGCAGGATGGTTTAGGGATCGAGCGCCGGTCAGGCGCCCAAAAGATCTTTGGCGATGACGATCTTCATGACTTCCGATGTCCCGGCGAAAATGCGGGTGATGCGCGCATCGGCATAGAGGTTGCAGATCGGATATTCGCGCATGAAGCCGGCCGACCCGTGCAGTTGCAGGCATTCGTCGACGGCGCGGGCCTGTACCTCGGTCGACTTGAGCTTGAGCGCCGCCGCAGTGGCCGGATCGAGCTCGTCGGCGTTGAACAGGTTAACGCAATGATCGAGAAAGGCCTGCGTCGCCAGCACTTCGGTGCGCAGTTCGGCAAGCTTGAACTTGGTGTTCTGAAAATCGGCGATACGCTGGCCGAAGGCGCGGCGCTGCGTCGTGAAATCGACGGTCAGCGCGATCGCCTGATCGGCCCAGGGCAGCGACTGGGCGGATGTCGTCAACCGCTCTTCCGCCAGACCGCTGCGCATATAGTCAAAGCCCTTGAGCGGATCGCCGATCACGCCGATCGGCTCAACCACCACATCGTCAAAGAACAGCTCGGTCGTGTCCTGGGTGAGGAAGCCCAGCTTGTCAAGCTTGCGGCCAGTGCGAAAGCCCCTCATCCCGCGCTCCACCAGGAATAGGCCGAGATGGCGTGGATTTTCGGGGTCGGTCTTGGCCGCGACCACGAACAGTTCGGCAATGGCGCCGTAGGAAATATAGGTCTTGCCCCCGTTGAGCACCCAGCTACCGTCGCCGCGCGGATGCGCGTGGGTCTTGAACCCGGCAATGTCGCTGCCCGCGTCCGCCTCGGTCATGGCGATGCCGCAGATCATCTCGCCCGACGCGAGCTTGGGCAGATAGTGGCGCTTCTGTTCCTGCGACCCGTATTTGGCGATATAAGGGGTCGAGTTACGGTTGAGCGCGCCGATCCATAGGCCCGATTCCAGGCTCTTGGCCACTTCCTCGTACATCAGCTGGTCGTAGCGGAAGTCCTTGAGCCCGAGGCCGCCAAAGGCTTCATCGATCCAGTAGCAGAGGAAGCCGCCTTCCCCCGCGCGGTGATAGACATCGCGGTCGATCATGCCCTGTTCGAGGAAACGGGCGCGATGCGGCACGACTTCCCGTTCCAGGAAACGACGAAACGCGTCCCGAAACTGTTCATGCTCGACATCATAATGATTGCGGATCATCCAGCGTTTCCTCACATTTACAGATAACCGTCGCGGCGACTGCTGCCCCAGTCAACACAAATAGGCCAGGTCAACTGCGTGTCAGCTTGCGCACCGTGCCGGAATAATGCGTGATCATGACGCCGTTCTGGCTGAGTGTCCCGCGCACGAAGGCCATCTGTCCGGTTTCCCGCATGAGCTCAATCCGCGCCAGGATCGGCAGGTCCGGCGCCCCGCCGGCCAGGAACATAGCTCACGCATTCGCCATGCCGAGCGCTCTGCCTTTCTGCAAGGGCGGACCTCTGCAAAAAAACATCCTTCCGCCCGCGGCCGATGCGTGAGAACGCTAATCGACCGGCGACGCCAAAATCATGATAAGGATTACCCATGCGCGTTGCAGTGACCGGCAGTGGCGGCAAAATCGGACGGGCGGCAGCAGGTGGCCACCTACCCGCTGCGCTTCACGACGCGCATCCTGTATGCGGACATGGACGCGTGCCGCCATCTCAACAACGGCGCAACCGGCTGCACGCCTCGTCCCAGCGTCAGGTCGCAGCCTCGACAAACAGCTCGCGCAGCGCCGGCTGACTGATCTTCATCGACGGCGTGCGCGGGAATTCGTCCACCCGAAGATATTGCACCGGCACCTGATAGGGAGCCAGCTTGCTGCGCAGATATTCCTTGAGCTCAACCTCGGCGACGTCATGGCCCCTGCGGATTTTGAACGCGGCCACCGGCACTTCGCCCAGCCGCCGGTCGGGCAGCGAGATGACGCACGCTTCGAGGACCGCAGGATGGGATTCCAGCGCCCGGACGACGTCATCGGGAATGACCTTGAAGCCGCCACGGATGATCGCATTGTCGGCGCGGCCGAGGATCCACAGGAAACCGTCCTCGTCCATTTTTGCAAGGTCGGTCGTGCGCATCCAGGCACCGTCATCACCCAGATTGGCGGAGCGCAGTTCGAGCAGCCCCGGCGATCCGCGCGGCACTTCGGCACCCGTTCCCGCGTCGACAATGCGGCCCTCGACGCCCGGGTTCATGCGCCCGACGCTGCCGCGCTTTTCGGTAGGCCATTGCTTATAATCTTCCATCGTCCAGCCCGCGACGCCGCCTGCGAATTCGGTCGCGCCGTAATTCTGGAGCACGGGAATGCCATATTTGTCGCGGAAGGCGTCGGCAAGGTCGGCGTCGAGCGGCGCGGTGCCGGTGCGGAACACGACCAGGCTCGCCAGCTTTTCCTTCGGCACGTCGGCATCCAGGATCATGCGCAGCGCCGAAGGCGGCGCGCTCACGGTCTTGGGCTTGTGACGATAGAGCGCATCAATGAAGGGCTCGACCTGGAAGCGGTCGAGCATGCAGGCCTTGCGCCCCGCCGACAGCGTGTTGAACAGGCCGAACAGCCCGCCGATGTGCGAAAAGGGCGTGTTGAGGATGACGACGCCGTTGCGCAGCTTTGGCCCCTCGTCCGACGTGCGCTTTTCGAAGCGGCTGGCGTCGAGGATCATCTGGTCGAAATTCTTCGCCTTGAGCGGGATGCGCTTGGGCGTGCCGGTCGTGCCGCTGGTCAGCATCTCGATCGCGATGCCGGCCGCGTCCGTGCGGAAATCGCCGCCCCGCGCGGGCAGGACGACGCGGACGGATACGTTGGGAGCCGGGGTAATGGCAATGCCGAGCAAGCCAGCCTGCTCAGCCGCCGCCCGGATTTCCGGCCGTTCCCAATCCTGGTCGAGCGCGATTAGGGCCGGGATTTTCAGCCCCGCTATCTCCGGCCCCAGCTTATCGCCGGGGAGGAGGGGATTGAGCGTTACGACACAGCGATCGCTGGTGATAAGCTCCACTATCGCGGCCGCAACTTCTGGCGTGTTGCGCAGCAATCCGCCAACCCGGGTGCCGGCGGGAATGCCGTTTTCCTCCAGAAGCGCATCTAGCGCGTCGACAATGCCGTTCAGTTCGCCCCAATGATACCAGCGGCCATGAAATTCAATCGCCTCCGCGCTGGGATCCAGCGCCATCACACCGCGCACCAGCGCCTTCAACTTCGACATCCTGTCTGCCCCCACCACGACGCCCACCGGGCACCCGTTAGATTTCAATGTTTTCGGAACGCTCCGGCCCCGACCCAGATGCCGGACGACGCCATGGGAAAGATGCCGATGGGACGACACGCCAGACCTTTCGGCCGTCGCTTCCCCAATGCGCACTCTGCATCCACCGAAAACCGGCCTGATGCGTCAAAATCATGACCTGGCAATCGGTTACACATCAACACTGACATCCTGTTTCGCGGCGTCGGTTCGACATTCAGTCAAAACGATGAATTCTCTATATGATTTGTCGCCGGGTGGTCCGTCAAGGTAAATGTCATTCTACCCGGGCGACCCCGCGAAGCGGCTGCGTATACCATAACCCCGCGGTCGCCAGGCAATGATGACATTGCGCACCTATCTGTCCCCGACCGGACTTTGCTCCTTCAAAATGGAGACTTGGCCGTATATCAGCGTGGGGATGCGCCGCCGAGAGACCGGTCGGGGTTGCGGACAAATCCTATGTATGATTTGGGAGTGTTGAGATGCTCGCCATGTCGCTGAGCTATGACCACCGCGCCATAAATGGCGTCGACGCCGCCCGCTTTTCACGCTTCATCGCGGACCGGCTGGCGCAGCCGGAAGCGTTCGGCCTTTAACCCTGATTGGCCGCTCGCCGCGTTCTGGTTTGACGATCAGGAGAAGCTCAACTCAACCCCGGCATGATCGAGCGTGGCGCGGCCCTGCATGGTCGGCTATGGCAAAGCCTCTACTTATATTCTGTTCCGCATCCGCGCTGTCGAGAAAGGTCCGTCAATGGAGCATGTGCATGTCGAGACGCGGGGCCCCGTCACGGTGGTGACGCTGCAGCGGCCCGAGGTGATGAACGCGATCAACGGCCAGATGCATGACGAGCTGGAGGCCGCATTCAACGGCTTTGCCGATGACCCGCAGCAACATGTGTGCATCGTGACGGGTGCCGGCGAGAAGGCATTTTGCGCCGGTAGTGACCTCAAGGCCGTCGCGCGCAATGGCGGCCACCCGGTCTATCCCGCCCATGGCTATGCCGGACTGATAGAGCGGTTCGACTGTGCCAAGCCCATAATCGCCGCCGTCAATGGCCTGGCGCTGGGCGGCGGATTTGAGATTGCGCTCGCCTGCGACCTTATCATCGCATCTGATCAGGCAAGTTTCGGCCTGCCCGAACCGCTGGTGGGCGCGATCGCCTTTGGCGGCGGCCTGCACCGCCTGCCCCGGGCGGTCGGGACCAAAAGAGCGCTCGACCTTATCCTGACCGGGCGCCGCGTCGAGGCGGCAGAGGGGCTGCGCCTGGGATTCGTCAACGCCGTGGTGCCGCAGGCCGAAGTGATGGATGCGGCCCACCACTGGGCCGCGCTGATCCTGCGGGCTTCGCCCATGGCGGTCCGGGCCTCGAAGGAGGTCGTCTATAGCGGCCTGGACGAGCCGACTCTGGCACACGCGCTGGCGCGGCAATCGCGCTACCCTGCTTATGCCGCGTGGCGCGAGGCGGAAGACACGAAGGAAGGCCCGATCGCCTTCGCCGAAAAGCGCCCTCCCCGATGGCAGGGACGGTGATCAGGCCTGCCCCGCGATCAGCTACCGCCGGTCACAAGGCGAAACGATAGCCAACCCGCTCGGTCGCTATGGCCAGAGGGCGCTCATAGGAGCTGTCGCCGCGGTCCCGCGATACGGTGCCGCTCGACGCCAGCGCTGCGGCGGCCGCTGGCGCGAGCCAGCTGGGGCCGGGTTCGCCGCCCCACTCGGGCACGCATTTGCGCGCGGCTATGCGCCATTCGCCGTTGCGCTTCTCGAACCGATCGATATATCGCCCGCCGCCAATCGTCAGCATTTCCGGATCACGGTTCATCGCGGCGAAGAACCAATAGGTTTCGGTATGGGCGACATCGCCGTCAAGCTCGCAACTGTGATTGGTGATCACATGCTGATGCGAATGCTGCTGCGCCTGGTGCAGTCCGAAAGCCCAGTCGGCGAATTCTTCCGGCCCGCCGACGAATAGGCCATGATCGTCGATCGCGTCGGGATGATAGACGGTGAGCAGCAAATCCCGATCCATGCGGTCGACCGCGCGGCAATAGGCGACCAGCTTGTCATGGATGCACTGGCGATCGTGCAATTCTCGAACCATGATCTCCAGTTCGTTTGTCATCAGGCATCCTCTCTAGCGTGTTGTTATGCGAGCCCGGCCGGCGCTTTGGCGTGCCCCTACAGGAGCGCTGCCTCGCTCGCGCCGATGTCGTCCAGCAGGTCGTGGTCCGACCCCGCGACCAGGCCCCACAACCGACCACGCTTGAGCAGCAGATGGCCGATATTTTCCGTAGTTACGCCCATCGCACCATGGATGAAGATATTGGCTTCCGCATTGCTTCGCGCGGCACGAAGCGACAGGAACAGCGCCGCCAGAACCTGTAGCGCGGCATCGCCGTTGCCTCCGTGATTGCTGACAGCCGCGAAACGCAACTGTGCTTCGGCACGGCGCGCCAGCATTTCCATGTCGGCGATACGATGCCGGATCGCCTGGAAACTGCCGATCGGCTTGCCGAACTGCTCGCGTTCCTTGGCATATGCATTGGCCTGCGCCAGCGCCGTTTCCGCCACGCCCTGCGCCTGCGCGCCGATCAGGAGGCGCAGCCGACGCGCCAGCCCGGCATCCTCGACCTCGACAATGACGGCGGCGTTGTCCAACCTGGCCGAAGGCGTCATCCAGTCAAAGGCGATACCTGCCGACGTCGCGCCGGCCGCATCAAGCAGGCGCAGCCGATCGCCTTCCACCTGGAGCCCGACACCACCGGCGGCGCCCAGCAGCACGTCACCCCGCTGCCCAGCGATCAGGCCAGCGCGAGTCTCGCCCGATACCAGCGCTTCGGCGAGTGCGGCGTTGCCGGCGCCGTGTGAGACATGGGCGGCGATCGTCGCTGCGGTCAGACCAAGCGGCGCGAGCCGCCCACCCAGTTCGCGAAACACCAGCATTTCGTCGATGGCGGAGGCTCCCGACCCGCCGATGTCCGCCGGCGCGGCAAAGCCGGTCCAGCCCATTGCAGCGCCAAGACCGATCAGGCGCGCATCGTCCGCGAGCGCATCGGCGTCGGGCACGAACCAGCGTTCGAAGGGCGCTTCGGACAACAGGACGTCGCGCGTCGCTTCAACGATCTGCAACTGTTCTTCGGTAGGAGCGAGATACATGGAATCTTTTGTCCTGGTTTAGCGGTGTCCTGGTTTAGCGGCTGCGCGGCAGCTCGAGCACGCGGTCGGCGATAATCTCGCGCTGGATTTCGGGGGTGCCACCGCCGATGGTGCGCACCGTTACATTCATGAAATGCGTCCACCAGTCGCTGGCCTGCGCGTCACCTTCCAGCAGCCGGACGCCCATAAATTCGACCGCCAGCGCGTCAATGCCACGCGCGACCTCGTTGGTCAGCAGCTTGACGATGGAGCCCTCCCCACCGGGGGCCGCGCCGTCGGCAAAGCGCGCGAGATTGGCGTAATTGAGCGCGCGCAGCCCGGCGACCTCGGCCCGGAGCGTCGCCAGGGAACGGCGCACGCCTTCATCCTGCCAGGCGACGCGGGTAGCGCCAGGCAAGGCATTGGCCTTCGCCCAGGCGATCAGTTCCTCCAGACGGATTACCAGCGTCACCATCTCGCCCACGAACGCCGTGCCGCGTTCGAAGCCCAGCGTCGCCATCGCCGTCGTCCAGCCATGCCCGACCGCGCCGACGACATTGGCGAGCGGAACGCGCACCTCGTCATAGAATACCGAGCAGAACTCGGATTCACCGGTCATGTTGCGGATAGGATGGATTTCGATGCCGGGGGTGCGCATGTCGCAGATGACCCAGCTCAGCCCCTTGTGGCGCTGGCTGCCGGGTTCGGTCCGGATCAGCAATTCCTGATAATCGGCGACATCGGCATAGGATGTCCAGATTTTCTGGCCCGACACTACGATCTCGTCGCCATCGACGACGCCCTTCGTGCGCAACGACGCCAGGTCGGAACCCGAGCTGGGCTCCGAAAACCCCTGGCACCAGATTTCTTCGCCGCGCAGGATGCCATTCAGATGCTTGGCTTTCTGCGCTTCGGTGCCCAGCGTGATCAGCGTCGGCCCGGCATGGGCCTGCGCCACGAACATGGCGCTCAGAGACGGACCGCCCGCCTTGGCATATTCTTCGTACCAGATCATCTGTTCGACTAGCGAAAGACCGCGCCCACCATAAGCCGCCGGCCAGTTGAGGCCCGCCCAACCGCCGGTGAACAGCGTCTTTTGCCACTCCCGATCGAAGGCCGCGCCTTCCTTGCTACGGGGCCTGAGCTGCCCGGGCTTGTTGTCCGCCAGCCAGTGGCGCACCTCCGCCCGGAATAGATTGTCCTGGTCCGACCATTGCAGGTCCACGCATATTCTCCCTGGATGACTGCAAGCGACGATTAAACTGTACCTACGTTGCGCGACGAATTATGCAATGCCAGAAGGCTGTACCGGCGCACTGCACCGGTCGATATAGCGTGCGAGACGGGGGACTAAGGCATTGAGTATTGAAATTGGCACCGCGCAGCCGGAACGGAGCATCGGTACCAATGTTGTGCGGGTGGAGAAAGCGGCCGAGTCGGTTGCCAACAAGATCCGGCGCGAAATCATCCGGGGCAAGCTGACGGACGGCGACAGCCTGCCGGCCGAAGCCCATCTGATCGCCGAATTCGGTGTGTCGCGGCCTACAATCCGCGAAGCGATCCGCATATTGGAATCCGAAGGGCTTATCGCGGTTTTGCGCGGCGCGCGGGGCGGCGCGCGCGTCAGCTCGCCTACTTTCGCGCTGGTGGCGCGTGCGGCGGGCATCGCATTGCAGGCCAATGACGCGACGATTGGCGATATTTACGAGATGCGCACGATCATCGAACCGTCGGCCGCCCGCATGATAGCGGAACGTAATGCCAGCGAGGGCGCGGTCGTTTTACGCCGTCAGCTCGAAAAGGAACTTGCGCTGGCGCCCGACGACGTGGCGACGACACTGGCGATCGCGGAATTCCACCGCATCATGATCGACCTGTGCGGCAATGTGACGATGAAAATGATTGCGCATGCGCTGCAGAATCTGGTCGAGCGACACTTGGCGCTCGCCAAGCAGCGCGACCCCGCGCATGACGCGGAAGCGGCGGCCAGACGCCTTCGCTTTGGCCTGCGCAGCCACGCCAAGCTGATCGAGCATATCGAGAATGGCGACGGCGACGGCGCCGAACGGCACTGGCTCAACCACATGCGCGCGGCCGGCGTCTACTGGCTGGCGGAGGTCGCACCGACCACGATCGTGGAACTTCTGGATTAGCCTCAAATCCCCTTTCAATGGCTCGACAGACACCGCTTAATTATCTAACTAGGTCGCACGTCTTGGCCGTTCGGCCTGATCAACAGGAGAAGGCGGTGCAAACTAGTTTCCAGCCGGATGCGACGAAACTTCTCGACATCTATCGCAGGGTCGCTCTGCTGCATGCTAACGACGAGCGGGCTCGCAAGGTGATTTTGTCGGGCAAGATCGCAATGGTCTATTATTCCTATCGCGGGCAGGAGATCATCCCCGCCGCGATGAGCGCCGCGCTGCGCGACGACGACCAGATATGCACCATTTATCGCGGCATCCACGACATGCTCGCAAAAGGCTTCCCGCTCGATACGCTCTGGGCGGAGCTGGCGGGCAAGTCGACCGGCTCGTGCAAGGGCAAGGGTGGGCCGATGCACCTTACCTACCCTGAAAAGGGCATCATGGTAACGACGGGCATCGTCGGATCGTCCATGCCGATCGCCAACGGCCTTGGCTGGGCGGCGCAGCTTGACGGATCAGATCGCGTCGCGGTCGCCACCTTTGGAGACGGCGCGTCGAACATCGGCGCCTTTCACGAATCGCTGAACATGGCTGCCGTGTGGAAACTGCCGGTGATCTTTCTGTGCCAGAACAACCGCTTTGCCGAGCATACGACCTATGAGGCGGCGACGTCCGCGCGGCAGATCGCGGATCGTGCGCTGGGCTATTCCATCCCGGGCGTCCGCGTGGACGGCAACGACCCCGTCGCCATGTATGCCGTTGCAGCCGAAGCCGTGGCGCGCGCGCGCGCCGGTGAGGGCCCGACCCTGATCGAGGCCATGACCTTCCGTTTCATGGGCCACAATTTCGGCGACGACGATTCCTACATCCCCAAGGAAGAAAAGAAAGCCGCGATCGAAGCGGATCCGGTGCCGATCTTCCGCGCGAAGCTGATCGCCGACGGAATTGCCACAGAGACTGAACTCGCCGCGATCGAAGCCGAAATCGAAAGCCAGATCGACGCCGCCGTGCAGTTTGCGCTGGATTCACCGGTTCCGGATACGAACGAACTGCGCAAGGACGTATTCGCAGAGGAGATTGCGGCATGAGCACTGTCACTGAAACAGCCGCGCCGCCAGCCAAAGCGCCCAAGGCGCCGACCGTGACCATTCTGTCCGCGCTCAACAAGGCGCTGACCGACGCATTCGAGGCCGATCCCAAGGTGATCGCCCTTGGCGAAGACCTGGCCGACAAGGAGGGCGGTGGCATTGCGGGCGTGACACGCGGCCTGTCGACAAGGTTCGGCACGCAGCGCGTCCGTTCCACCCCGATCGCCGAGCAGGCGATCATGGGCGCGGCGATCGGTGCGAGCCTTGCCGGGTACAAGCCCATCGCCGAAATCATGTTGATGAACTTCACGACGGTCGCCATGGACATGATCGTGAACCATGCGGCCAAGCTGCGCTTCATGTCGGGCGGCCAGACCAGCGTGCCAATCGTCATCCGCACCATGACCGGGCTTGGCTTCGGTTCGGGCGGCCAGCATTGCGATTATCTGGAAGCTTGGTTCGCGCACACGCCCGGCATCAAGGTCGTGGCGCCCTCCACGCCCGAAGACGCCTATGGCTTGCTGCGTTCGGCGATCGAAGATCCCGATCCAGTGCTGGTGATCGAAAATCTGCCGACCTATTTCGCGTCTGTGCCGGGCACCCTGCCCGACACCAATTATCGCGTACCGTTGGGCAAGGCCGCGATTCAGCGCGAAGGCACGGATATCACCGTGGTGAGCTATTCCCGACTGGCGGGCGAAGCACGTGCCGCTGCCGCGAGCGCTGCCGAACGGGGCATTTCCGTCGAAGTGATCGATCTGCGCACGATCGCGCCGTGGGATCGCGAGACCGTGCTGACCTCCGCTGCAAAAACCGGCCGCGTGCTGATAGTGCACGAGGCGGTGCGGCAGTTTGGCGTCGGCGCCGAAATCGCCGCCACGATCAGCGAGGAATTATTTGGCCAGCTGAAAAAGCCGGTCAAGCGGCTGGGCGGCGCCTTTTCACCCGTTCCTTATTCCAAGACGCTTGAAAATGCCTACGCACCTGACGCGGCGCGCATTCTCGATGCTATCCTTCAACTCGCATCTTAGAGCCAGATGACGTTAGATTGCACCGCCGGGATTGCGTCAGGAAGCCTCTCGGCAAGGAGCGTTGCGCAGGGCGGGCTGGTGGCCCGTCCAAGCAGCGCGACGCAGTCCGAGGGGCTTCCTGACGCAACCGCAAGCGGCGGGCCAAATTTGG
>JBDUBN010000044.1:0-11717 GCA_040004085.1 Novosphingobium sp. | reverse complement strand
GGGCGTGCGTCGCAATGAGGAACGACACTGACTCATTCAGGAGCCGTGCAGGCGAACCTGGACCGCCAAGCCCCCGTCCGTCGTCGGTAGCGATGCATCGGAGGACATGAGGAAAAGGTGCGTGCCGTTCGAAGCCACCTGTTCCTGCGACAGTCTGGAGCTGGGGGTATAAGGCGATGACCTCCCTCCTCCCGCTTGCGGGAGGAAAGAAGGGACAATCGCCGCGCCGCTCAGGCGACGCGGGCTCCTTCCCTCACATCGACATAGTGGATTAGATGATCCTCATAGTCGATCTCGCTGAACACCGTCCATGTGCCCATGATCGCCGGGCCGAAGCGCTCGCGCAGCAGGATTTCCGTCCAGAACTGGTCGCGCTGGCCGCCCATCAACGGGCCCATCTGATAACCCTTGGCTTCCAGATTGGCCTTGTGCTCTTCGAGATTCTCGACGCCATAGATAACCGCCACCACGCCCTCGCCATGGCTTGCCAGCCGGTCGCGCAGCGCGTCGCCGGCGGGATTGTTGTCGGGCAGCGGGGCCACCACTTCAAGACCGGCCGACCAGTCAACGCAGATCATCGCGCCCTGCTCGGGCCGTTCTGTCCGCATCAGCGATGCGCCGGTTACCGCCTCGAGATGGGCGATGTTCGCGTCTAGATTCTCCCATGACGAAACATAGGCCACGTGGTCGACATGGTTGACGAACTTCTTCACAGTACACTCTCCTGGCTGTCCCAATTTTCCTGCAAAGGCTTCAATCAATTCCTCGATCTGCCCCTCCGTCATCGGTGAGCCAACGATGCCGGAATAAGAGGGGGCGGTCGAGACCGACCAAGGGATGCCCGTCAAACCATAATAGAGGTTGCCGCCGTGCCAAAGCTGCTGGAATACTTTCATCCCGTGCGGGCGGATTGCTCCATCAACCGCTGATATCCGGACACCAGCGAGTCGTTGAAAAGCTGAAGGTGAAGGTTCGACGAAGGGTGAACCGAGGCCGCCTCCAATATGGAAAGGCATAGCGGCACTATCGCCACGGCATTATCAGTATACCAAGTAGCTGTCGAGGCGCCGAACAAGCGCGTAAACCATGCATGGGCGGGCCCTTAAAGCTTACTCCCCAAGCTTGGCGGGTCCCTTAAATGTAGCGGATTGCGTCAGCCTTGTCCTATCCTTATAGAATCCGTTAGCGTTGTCGCCTCCGAACAGTGGAGGCATTCCTAGGCGAAGCGCCGTCGCGGTTTTTGGGGCACAGGAGCGGATATTTTGCAGATTCAGGATCAACTCGAAATTCAGGCATTGGTGAACCGATACAGCGATGCAGCCAATCGGACGCATCCTGAGGATATGGCGAGCGTGTATGCGCCGCACGGCCGACTGATTGCCTTCGGCAACGAACCCTATGAAGGTCGTGCCAAGATACTGGAGATTTTCCGCAGCTCAATGTCACGCGCACAGTATATTTCGCAAATCTGCGCCGCCGGGATCATCAATGTTGACGGTGACCGGGCGACCGGAAGGTGGACCGTCACAGAATTTGCCAAGCTTAAGGATCAGGACAAACTGACCTTTTTCCTTGGCACCTATGAAGATATCATGGTTCGGACGGGCGAAGGCTGGCTGTTTGAGCAGCGTATCCTGAGCCGCACGGGGCAGGCTCGCTTCGAGGCACTTGTGCGCCCATAATAATCCCTTCCCTTCCTTACAGAATCTTCTGTGTGAAGGGGGATGAAGGGGCGACGGCTCGATGCGCCACCACTTCAGGAACGGCCCGCTGTTATCGGCTTCTTGTGGCCAGGGCTTCGAGCGACAGGCTTTTCACGGGGAAATCATAAGAACGATGTCCGCCGGCTCACGGACGCCTTGAAGGTCCGCGCGCAGCATCATCGCATGACGTCGCGCAGGACAACATCGTGCGATGACTTTGGCCGAGTGGGATAGGGAACCTTTGCACCCTTGGCCGTGAGCGCTCGCGCGGTTGCGGCGCCCAGCCCCCCGCCGCGCCGGTGACGACGGCAGGAATGCCAATTCGTTCCCTATCATTCTCGTTGCGATAGGGTCGCCATACCGCTGGGCGGAAGGGCTATTTCGAATAGGGAGGGCGCGCGGGGCGCAGCCTCCCTGTCCAATTGACCTTGGTCATAGCGACTCAATGATGGTGACGTTAGCGACGCCACCACCTTCACACATAGTCAGCAAACCATATCTACCGCCAGTGCGCTTGAGGCCATAAATCAGCGTCGACATCAGCTTCGTGCCGGAAGCGCCCAGCGGATGCCCAAGTGCGATCGCGCCGCCAAAGGCGTTGAGCTTGGTATAATCGGCGTCATGGTGACGCAGCCAGGCCATTGGGACGGGGGCGAACGCCTCGTTTACCTCATAAAGATCGATGTCACCGATCTTCATGCCGGCGCGTGCGAGTGCCTTGTCAGTGGCAAACAGCGGCTCTTCCAGCATCACCACCGGGTCGCCGGCGGTGACGGTCAGATTGACGATGCGTGCGAGCGGGGTGAGGCCATGTGCCTTCACCGCGCGCTCGGAAGCGACGATGACCGCCGACGCGCCATCCGTGACCTGGCTCGAGGTCGCCGCCGTGATCACGCCGCCCTCCAACAGAAGCTTGACGGCAGCCATGCCTTCGGGAGAGGAGTCCCAGCGGATCCCCTCGTCGACCACATGCATTTCCTTTTCGCCAGTCGGTGTGACGATCTCGATCGGCAAGATTTCCTGGTCGAATGCCCCGCCCTTCGTTGCCTTCTGTGCACGCAGATGGCTTTCAAGACCGAAGGCGTCGAGCATGTCGCGGGTGAGGCCCCACTTCTTCGCGATCATTTCCGCGCCGCCGAACTGACTGAACGCGTCGATGCCGAACTTGTCCTTGATCGACTGCGGCAAGGGGTCCGAACCTTCGGGAGACCGCACGGCCGAGCCCATTGGCACGCGGGTCATGCTTTCGGTTCCGCCAGCGATCACAATGTCCATCGTACCCGACATTACTGCCTGCGCGGCGAACTGGATTGCCTGCTGGGAAGACCCGCACTGCCGATCGATGGTGACGGCCGGCACGCTCTGCGGCAGACCGGAGGCCAGAACGCAATTACGGCCGACATGAAGCGACTGTTCCCCCGCCTGGGTGACGCAGCCGATGATGACGTCCTCTATGGCGTCGCCTGGCAAGCCTGCGCGCGCAACTGCGGCGTCAATAACTTTTGCCCCCAGGTCGACAGGGTGCCATCCCGCCAGGCGTCCGTTGCGTCGACCGCCTGCCGTGCGCACGGCGGCTACAATATATGCTTCAGCCACTTCTTGCTCCTTTGTGTACCTAGGATACCGCGCTAGCGGCGGCAACTGCATCCGATGTTGCGGCAAAGCCGCGCGTGATCGCGCGCCGCAGTCTGTCACACGCGACCGCCGTCAATGTGTGTTTATCAAAGTTGCACGTCGACCCGCGTGATCGGGTGCTTATCTGAGGCATATCGGCAATTCGCGTCCTGAAGCCATTTTGGTCACTCTTGGCTGTGTCCTGCCAAATCCTCTAGATAGGTCGTCTCCAGCCCGCTAACGTCATTTTCGCGCTGTGGCAACGCCTAACTGGCGAAACGTCCTGTTAGCCGGTGACGACGCTGAAAGGAGAGTGGAAAAATAGGTTTATATTTTTCGCAGCAGCGTCTTGGCAACGGGGAGGCTCAGGCATATCAGGAGCGCCGACTATGCGCGGCCCTGGCGAGCGCTTCGATCATTTGCACAAGGAGATTGCTATTATGTCTGACGTTATGGGCTCGGTGAGCGAGGCAGTAATTGGACGCCGGTCAATCCGCGCCTTCACGGACAGGCCGGTGGAGCCGCAAGTGTTGACGCGCGTCCTTGACAAGGCTCGCTGGGCGCCGTCGGGGTGCAATTTCCAGCCTTGGGAAGCTTCTATTCTGGCCGGCGCCCCCCTGCGCGCCCTGCAGGAAAAGATGGCCGTCGCCGCACCCCAGGACCCGATCGAATATCACGTTAATCCGCCAGAGATTACACCTGTCTATATGGAAAGGCTGCAGCGCATGGGCGCAGCCCTATATGGATCGGCAAATATCGCACGGGACGACGAAGCCAGCCGCAATGCCTTTGCGGCGAGCAACATTACCTCCTACGGGGCTCCGGCACTGCTCCTTTGCTAACCCCAAGGGCGTCATCCATGGTCACGGACCCTTCGTGCGCCAGAGTTGGCAAATGGGGCATGACTTTTATCCTTTTCGTTCAGGCGACCGCATCGTTTCGCCACGCGCACTGTTCTGGGTTGCCGGTCTGATGGCGACGCTCTTTTACGGTCTGCAAACGGGCGCGTGCCTTATTAGCACGACTGACGGATCGCCCGAGGCGGTTCTGGCCCTGATCCTTGAAGAGGGCGCGAATGCGTTGGTCGGCGATCCGGCGTGGTTTGACGTCCTCAGGGATTCACCCGAATTCGCCTCGGCAGGCCATGGTGTCGTTCGCCTCACCATGGATGTCGCGGCGATAACCCAGAACGGAAAATTCCTGAGCGACCACCTCAGTGCGCGCTCTGGCGAACCGCACCATGTTGCCAATGATCTTTTCGCGCGCAGTTATGGCATGACCGAAACGTTGGGCGCGCACACCAGCCTGCCGGCTGGCGAGTTTCTGCCAGCCGACATACCGAACTGGCAGGGTCGACCCGTGCCAGGCGTCACGCTGAAGATCGTCGACCCGGAAACGCGCGAGGCCCTGCCTTGCGGTCAGCCAGGCGAGTTGCTTGTAAAGGGCTATTGCCTGATGCTTGGTCTTAACGGCAAGGAACGGCACGAGACATTCGACGACGAGGGCTATTACGCCACCGGCGACATCTGCCAGATCGATGAACGCGGTTTTCTGCTGTTCGAGAGCCGGCTGGGCGACATGATCAAGGTTCATGGCGCCAATGTCGCGCCGTTGGAGGTCGAACTCGCCATGATGGGCCTTATGGGGATCGAGAAGGGGGCGGTGGTCGGTCTGTACGACGTGCGCGACGCAACCCTGTTCGCCGCCGTGCTGATGGCGGAGGGTCGCGAACTGGACGAGAGTGCCGTGATCGATGACCTTAAGCGTCGTTTATCGTCGTACAAGGTGCCAAAGCGAATCGTTGCGATCGGGCAGGATGAAATGCCGATGACCGGATCTGGTAAGATCAAAAAGGCAGAACTGATCGCGCTACTGGAGGAACGGTATCCGCCGGCGATGGCCTGATCGTTCCATTTTACTGTCCGCATGATCGTCGCCACTGTGGTCAGCAGCCGGAATAAACAGGCTTCCGCCGTTCCAGGAACGCTTTGATCCCCTCCCCTGCGTCAGCCGTCGCCATGGCGACGCCGATGGCGCGGGCCTCCGAGTCAAGATGCGCCGGGAAAGTGGCGCGATCGCCGGCGAACAGGAGCGCCTTCACGCCACCAAAGGCCGCGGTCGGGCCAGCGGCGATCGTGCGCGCTATTTCGGCTGCATCCGTATCCAGCGCCTCGGGCACGACGCTGCGCGTGGCCAGCCCAAGCGAAACAGCCTCCTGCGAACTGAGCCGCCGGCCGAGATACGCCATCTCCTGCGTTGCGCGCAGGCCGATCACGCGTGGCAGCATCCAGGTCGCTCCCCCATCGGCGGTCAGGCCGATGCCCGTATAGGCCATGGCAAAGGTCGCACCTTCCGCAGCCAGTACGATGTCGCCGCTGGCCACCAGGCTGAGGCCAGCGCCCGCTGCAGCGCCCTGCGCCGCGATTACCACCGGAGCCGGATGAGCGGCCAGCAGCGCCAGCCCTTCATGCAGGCGCGCGGCCAGCCTGGTGATGAAACCCGCCGGATCGGCTTCGGACGCAAAGTCACGAATGTCCCCGCCCACACAGAAATTCTTGCCCTCCGCCCGGATCAAAAAGGCGCGCGCACCTTCCTGTCCGACCAGTTCGGCGACGACAGCGCTGAAATGGTCCACCAGATCCCAGCTCATAGCATTGCCGGCCTCCGGTCGGTTCAGGGTGATGGTAGCGACGCCGCCCTCGAGTTTACCCTTCACCAGTTCCGTCATGCGATTCCCCTTGGATCGTACGATCCGTTCCTTGCAACAGCCGCCGCTTCAGGTCCAGACTGAAATCGCTATAGGATTACGGGCCATCCTCGTGCATCGTCACGATTTCAGCTACGGGCGCCCGCTCGGTCCGGGCATTGGTGCTGGGATGCGTTTCGTCTGGATAACCGAGACTGAGGCCGAAGAGGCAGATGAGATCGTCGTCAACCCGAAGCTCGCGGCGCAGGACGGCGCCATAATGGCTGAGCGACCCCTGCGCGCAGGAGCCGAGGCCGTGGGCCGTCAGCGCCAACATCAACGTCTGGACATACATGCCGACATCCGCTGCCTCGCGCAGACCAAAATAGCGCGGCATGAAGAAGAAGGCGGCGTGGGGCGCGTCGAACAACTCGTAATTACGCATGAATGACTGCTCACGAGCTTCAGCATCGTGCCGGGCCACTCCCGTCGCTTCGAACAATGCGACCGCTGCGCCGATGCGCCGGACCTTGTATTGATCGACATAATGCTCGGTTAGCGGCACGTCGGGATCTTGAGGGGAGGAGGACGCTTCCGCGATCAGCGCATCTCGAACACGTTTCAGCGCAGGGCCGCTGACAAGATGTACGACCAACGGCTGCACGTTACAGTTGGAAGGCGCCTGCCCCGCAATGGCAAACAACCGTTCGAGGAGCGCTGGCTCAAGCGGCTGCGGCAGGAAGGCCCGGACGGACCGGCGTTCCCGAGCGATCGCTTCGAACAGCGCCAGCCGGCCTCCATCGAAGATTTGCTCAGCGAGTGCCATATGTCATCCTTCATGCCTGATGCACTATTGGGCTGCTTTTGGCCCGCCTCGTCCTGAAGCGCAACCGCCACCGGCCCAGACTGAGTAGCCGGCCACTGGCCAAGTTGAATGGGAGGTCGAGCCGCGGTGATGCTCTCGCGGTTGCTCGAATCCACCTGGAAAGCGAGTGCATCTGCACCCTGTTCCCGGACTGCAGCAACCGTCGCGTCACCCGCGGCTGCATCGCTATTGTAGCTGAGCCCCACCGGCACACCAGCCCGACCGAAAGCGGCGCAAATGCCGCTGCCGATTCCACCGCTCCCTCCGAGTACGAATGCGCCCCCTTGCTGAAAATCAGCGGTCATATACTCTCCTTCTCCAGTTAAAGTAGCAACTGGAACTTTAGGTTTGCTGCGGGTTGCACCAACGATAGCAAGGCGACGGGTCGGCGCTCGCCGGGCATCGAAATGTCAATCTGATATGTGCCTGGGCTGCAGCAAGCCCCAAGTTCACTGTGCTCGCTGGTCCATTCACCACAGATAACGTCAGACGGTCGCTCCGCTGCCAACCGGGGCAGCGTCCACGCCGACGACAATCATACGGGCATGTTCGGCCCCCTTGTTCCTCCATCCGTGGATATTACCGCGGTTTATCACCACGTCTCCAGCACCGACTTCGACCTCCCCGTCTTCGAGGTACAACGACAGCTTGCCGATGACGATCACCAGGTAATCCAGCGTGTTGGTCGCATGCATTTCCGGTGGGATGAGGTCATCGGTAGGCGCCACATCAACGACCATAAGCTTTGTCGCTCCCGGAGCATATTCGAACAAGAAGCCTTCGGTCGCCATATCCGCAGGCGACGAATTGTCGGCGGGGACCGACTTACTTTGCCACAGCAGCGAAACACTGGTCGGTTCGGCCCGCGTCTCGTTACCATTGGCATCGTCAAACAGGACCCGCGATCGACCGTCAGAGCCGACCCCGGTAAAAACGCGACGATAGGGATAATGCATGGTTCCTCTACTTTCCGCCGCGACTGTTAAGTAATTAATATATTAGAACCAATTTTATAGCGCTTACTGGCTCTTGAACAAGCAAACCCCGGGGCGCTCCAGATGAGAGAGGTCGGGATAGCCTTGGCCTGATACCGGTACACATTGGAACAACAGGGAAGAGAGCGGGAATGGTTCGAAGCAGAAAAGTCATAGTCAGCGGTTCGGCCGGGGGCATCGGATCGGCCATCGTTGCCCGCCTGAGGGCCGATGGAGATACCGTCGTCGGCATCGACTGCAAAGACGCCGACATCGTCGCCGACCTTGCAACCCCGATGGGGCGAAAGCTCGCCATTTCTGCGGCTACCGACTGGTGCAGCGGATCGGCTGACGCAGTGATCACATGCGCGGGGGTTGCCGGCGGGACCGACACAGCGGTCATCGAGGTGAACTACTTCGGGACAGTCGACCTCTTCGAAGGACTTCGGTGCCTGCTGGAACAGTCACCCGCCCCGCGAGCACTCGCCATATCTTCGGCGGCGATTCTCAATGAGGTGAGCAAGCATGCTGTGGATGCGTGCCTGGCGGGCGATCGGGCCGGAGCGGTCGCTGCCGTCTCGGGCAATCCGCAACTGGCCTACTCCACCAGCAAGTTTGCGGTGAGCCAGTGGGTTCGCCGCATGGCGGGACGATCCGAATGGGCGGGCCAGGGCATCCTGCTCAACGCCCTCGCTCCCGGAACTATCCTCACCCCCATGACCCGCCCGATCCTCGAAACACCGGAGGGTCGCGCAATGCTTCGTGAACTCACGCCGATCGTGGTCAATGATTTCGCAAAGCCCGAGGACCTTGCGCCCTTCGCCGCATTCCTGGCCGGACCCGACAATCGCTACACCGTCGGCCAGACCCTGTTCTGCGACGGCGGCACGGAACTCCTGCGCCGCGAGGAAAACCGGTTTTGAGGTTGCCATCCGGTGTGAACCGCTTTTGAAAGGGCTTTCAGCCGTGGTGAAATAGCGCTTCTGCCTGTTCCGCGCGATCAAGGGCGGGAATTCCTCGGAATGGTGGGCGCGATCACCTCGGAATCCGCACCTGACGCCCGTCTCTGCGAACCGGTAGAAGCCATTACGTCGGGCTGGGCGAGTATTTCTCTGTAGCGTCGCTGACCCAGGCGTGGAGGTCCTGGAGATATCTGCGCGTTGCGAACGCTGCTTTGGCGGGACTACGTGCCAACACTTCCCCGACAATCTCGCTGTGGTGGCCGCTGACGAGCTTCATTAAACTCTGCCGGTCCTCCTCCAGCGCTGCCTCTTGCGATCGGCCCTGGATCAGGGAAATCTCGACCAGCGCCAGGGTGAAGAACTCGATCAGCGGATTGCCGCACGCGCGGGCGATCAGCCGCTCGACCTGGGCGCCCTTTTCTGGCCAGTCCGGTGCGCCGCTCATCGCCGCGATCCGGTCCTCCTCTGCGGCTATTTTCAGGCGCTCGGCCAGTTCCTGATCAAGGCGTTCAGCCGCAAGCCACGCTGCTTTTGGTTCAAGCACTTGCCTCGACTCGATCTGGGCATCGAAGCTTAACGCGATGGAAGACAGGTAGAGGGAGACCATCTCGATCGCCGCGTAAGGCTCCGCCGCCCCGACAAATATTCCACCTTTTCTTCCCGGCATCACGTGGATCGAACCACTTCGCTCAAGTGGCCTCAGCGCGTCGCGAAGGGTGATGCGGCCGACCCCGAGTTGTTCCTGCAACTCGGCCTCCCGACCAAGCTCGTCGCCTGGTCCCAAACTCCGCTCGGCGATCAGGGATTTGATGGCGGCCGCAACCCGGTCGCCCAGCCGCCCACTCCGCCTTTGTGCTACGAACTGGTCCCTGAAGGGTTGGAGCAGCCTACGATACTTGATTGCATCGGCCAGGTTCCCGCCGAGAATCGCGCCCGAGCAGGCCTCCCGAAGGCGGAGCTGCTCGGCAATGTCGAACTCCACCTGTTCCATGAGCTCGGCCTCGAGGCTCCCGAGCACCTCGGAGATCAGGCCAAAGACCGGCTGGCGGGCAGCGCGGAGGATGGCTTTGTCAAATTGCCGAATGGCCTGCATCAGATCCGCATCCGGCTCTCGCGCTTCCCCGAAGATGCGTTCGACCTCGGCGAGCATCTCCGCGTCCGCGTAACGGCAGGCCCGTTCGGCGAGGCCGACATCGATTGCATCACGGGCCACACGCACCTGCTCGAGCGAAACACCCAGCTGATTGAAGAAGACGTACATCGCCTGGACCGCCGTTTCGGCCGGCAGTGCCGCCACAACCAGTCCTCCGCCGCGGCCTTCGCGCGATACGACGATGCCGTCCTCCTGCAGGAAGGTTATGGCCTTCCGTAGCGTAGGCACACTGATCCCGTAGCGATTTGCCACGTCCGGCAGGAAACCGAGATGGGTTCCGACCGGGACATCCCTCGCGATGATATCCATGGTGATCGAACGCGCCAAGCGAACCGGGGCCGGCCGATTCCGTTCTGCCAACACCTCACCTGCTTTACGCTTGTTCATCGATACCTTTGTCCCAGTGCTCCCGATCTTCTAGCGCAAAACATCTGTCCAGGGAAACGTATGGATTCGGCTGCACGATAGTCTGGTCTGCCCACCAATGGGCGAAAGCGCATGCCGCGCTCCAGATAAGTTCCTTTGGGAGACTCTGAACAAGTCGGCCTTGCGGCACGGCCGATCAGTTCGAGACGACGATCGTGTGGTCAAGCGTGTGCCCGGTCGCTGCATGCTTGTAACGCGGATGTCGCCAGCCATTCCCGAGCCGCGCAAGCAGCACCCCTAATTAAACCTGTTTTTCTATTTTCGGCTATGCGAAGAAACGAAGGATCATTCATGGCCATGCGGGCGCCCCTGGGTCGCTGTCAGCGCGGAGCACCAAGCGAACCGGGGCCATCTCGAAGAAGGCTATAAAAAGAGTTCTGAAAAAAGTATTTACAAATTAGCGTCTCCACGGCACCTTTTCTGTTGCTGCCGCAGGAAGGCACCACCAATCGTGCTGCAGGCAAAACAGACCACGCCGACCCTGCCTGCACAGCTGGGAGCGACGATGATGCCGAAGAAAACCGGCTCGCAAAAAGAACGAAGGCTCACTGGAGAGGGAACTAACAATGATAAGGGAAAAGCTGTTCGCAGGCGTGAGCGCCGTGGCGTTCTGCCTGACCGCCATTGCCCCACATGCCGCCGCGTCGGCCGCGCCTGCCACGCCCGCGACCACGCCAGCCCCGGCCGCAGATGCCGTCGACGCCGCATGGGTGCGTTATCACACGGTGATGAAGCAGCAGTACGACCGGATCGGGGCGTCGGAGTCTGCCAAGAATCCGCAGATGCGCACGCAAGGCATCTATTTCCTGCAAGGCCTGCAGGCCACCGGGTTCAACATGTACATCGCCCCCCGGCAGCAGTTCCCCGCCTTGTACCTGCACCAGGTCTTCATGCCGTTTGAACTGTCGTGGGGTCTGCCCAACCCGGACTTCCTTTATCGTTGGACCTTCCTGGACGGGAAGAAGTCGTACCGCATCTTTGGCAGCCGTAAGAGCAGCGGCTGGGCTACGTTGCAGGTCATGCGCGGGTTCTGGGGCGATCAGCTCGAAGGCACTCTCGCCAACGTGAACTTCGATGACCTGCCGGCCAACGCCGATGGCAGCTTCGAGATTTTTCTCGGCCCCAACCCACCAGCGGAGACCAAGGGAAAATACTGGGTCAAGACCGATCCGGCTTCGGACAACATCGTGCTGAACATGCGGGAAACCTTCGTCGACTGGTCGAACGATGTACCGATGAAGGTACAGATCGAAATACTCGACCGCGATCCCGACGCCACCCTGAACCTCACCCCCGAGCAACTTGCCGCGCGCATCGACAAGCTGACGGCGTGG
>JBDUBN010000334.1:0-3475 GCA_040004085.1 Novosphingobium sp. | reverse complement strand
GTCATCATCATGACCGACGCCGACGTCGACGGCGCCCACATCGCCACCCTGCTGATGACGTTCTTCTTTCAGGAAATGCCCGAAATCGTCCGGCGCGGGCACCTGTACCTCGCCCAGCCCCCGCTCTACCGCCTGACCTGCGGCAAAGAAAACGCCTACGCCCGCGACGAAGCCCACCGGCAGGAACTGGAAGCGGGCCAGTTCAAGGGCAAAAAGGTAGAAGTCGGCCGGTTCAAGGGTTTGGGCGAAATGAACCCCGGCCAGTTGCGCGAAACCACCATGGACCCCAAAACGCGGGGGCTGCTGCGGATCACCTTGCCGCAAGAATACGAAGGCCGCGCGGCGGTGAAGGACTTGGTCGACCGGCTGATGGGCCGCGACCCGGCGCAGCGGTTCATGTTTATTCAGAACCGGGCGGGGGAATTGGACCCTGAGATGATTGATGCTTGAGCTTGCATTAGTGCAACTATTGCACTATAACGCTTGATGCCTCGCTTGATGCGCTTCACGGCGACGGAAATTGCGATGTTCTTTGCGGACCACGATCCGCCGCATTTCCACATTCTGGGGCGTGAGGGCGCGGCGCAGGTGCGGATCGACACTTTGGAAGTGATGAACCAATCCGGCCGCATCGATCTGCGCGAGGGGCTTGAATGGGCAAGTGCCAACCGCGAACTGCTAGCGTCGAAATGGACGGAATTCAGCGGAGACAGCGAATGAGCATCGGCATAATCACTGCTGTGACAGTATCGGGCGACCGCGCGATTACCCTAACTTGGGACGATGGCGAAATTGCCCCGGTCAATCTCGCCGCAACCATTGCCGCACTCAAGGCGCTGGCACCACTCACCGACCCAGTCGAATTTTCCCAAGCGCGGCTGTCGCACGATGGCTGGTCAGTCGAATGGCCCTCCGGCATCGATTTCGGCGCACCGCAACTGCGCCGCTGGGCACACGAGCAATCCGGCAAAGCCATGCCCCCCGCCCTATTCCGCGCATGGATCGACCGCCACCACTTCACCCTCGACCGCGCCGCCGAAGCCCTAGGCCTCTCGCGCCGAACGGTGGCCTATTACCTGTCGGGTGAGCAGCCTGTGCCACGGACGGTGATGTTGGCGACGGTGGGGTTTGATCGGCAGCAAGCTGCTTGATGGGCAGCGGATAGGTGCTGAACGCGCGAGAGTGTTTGGGGGTTATTGCAACTGGCACCGTAATCGCACCGTAATCGCACCGTAATCGTGAGGAATGTGAAATTGTCAGGATTGGGTGCTGTGTAATGGCTTGGTTTTTCACGACTGAATACAAAGATGCGAAAAACGAAATATGTTATTCGCCGCCGATGAGGGAGATACCTGAGGCGCAGGCCCGCTATAAGCAGATTGGCCTGGCTTTGGCGAAAGACATCGAAGCCAAATGGTTGGCCGGTGACCGCAATCGCAATTCACCTGACTATCCCTTTTTTGTGCCCAGCCCGGTGCCAAAGTTGCTTGAAGGGTGGCGCTGGCCAATCCCGGCGGAGCCGTTTCGCGCCCAGTTGGTGAAGCACGAAGGGCCATTGGTCGATATTGTCTGCACAACATTCGGGTCATGGGCACTTTCGCAGCGGGTGATCGACCTGATCGAGGCGATTGAGCCGGGCGTGCATCAATATCTGCCGTTTGAACTGCTGCAACCCGATGGTTCGGTCCATCCTGACCGGCGTTGGATTCTCAACGTTTGCACACGAGCGGAAGCGGTCGATGTCGAGGCCTCAAACGTTGTCTGGTCACCTCCGCCAGTTGATCGTTGGTTTGGCGATCTTATGGGCAAAAAGCATATTGTGCTGAAGGCAGAAAACGTTGCTGGCCGGGCGCTGTGGTGTGAATGGCGTTACAACAATTCTCCAAACACTTTCGCCAGCGACAAGTTTTGGGATGCATTACAGAAAGCAAAGGCGCGTGGTTGGGAGCCTGATGGGCGCGATCCCCAACACATGGAAGAAATTTGAGTCCTGATACCGCTCTTGTGGGAAAATGAACGTGCCGACAGATTTTAACGCAGTGAAAAATGGCGGTGTCAATCTGAAGCGCAACACTACGGAGTAGTAGCGTTTGCCTCAGCGACCAGTCTGGCGAAGACTTCGTTTGGTGTTTCGAAGTCGAGAACTTTGCGTTGCCGATAGTGCCGGTGACAGTTACGATAACTTCATCTTTGTGCCTTTGTGCCTTCGTGAGAACCACTCTTTTTCTCACACAAAGCCGCAAGAATCACCAGTCTCACTTCCCGCCGCCCGCACATTCTGATAACGTCCCACAATCATGTCGATGATCGAAACATTCCTCTCGTTCACCAAACGCTTGCCATCGGCCCAGATGGAATCGGTCGATGCGGCGCTAGCGGCGTTGATGGACAGTTTTTCGACGGATTATGATTTCACCACCAGCGAACTGGCCGAAATCGACAACCGAGTGGCCGAGCCAAGGCCGAATTCGCTGATCCGGCCAAAAGCAAGCCCTTCACCGCATGATCCCCCTATCAGATCGAGCCAAATCGCATCGTTATACTCGGTCTGTTTCGCCACCAAAACCGCGAACGGTAAAGTCGCGAGGGCACTGTCCTACACGCCCAAAATCTGCCACCCAGTCAGCCGCTCTTTCCCATCGTCAGCCCCCAGCTTTTGCGGTTATTTCGCCCTTGTTCCGCGAGGGACACTTTCCTCGCTCAGGACAGTGTAAACTGTGTCAACCTGTTCAGCTACAGCCCGCTTCGGCTGAACAAATCCTCATCCCGCCACATCCCTATGCAACTACGTCAGCGCCTTGCGGCATGATGGCGCACCGCGCGGTGGGCAATAGTCAAGCCCGCCGCCACAGCGATCAACAATCCGCGCTTGCGGCACTGCGCCCAGCGATCTAACGGCTTAATCAACCGATTGATCGACAGGACCAAACTAACATGAAGCGTTTTGACAGTACGCAGAACTATGTCGCCACCGATGATCTGAAGGTGGCCGTCAACGCCGCCGTGCTGCTGCGCCGGCCGCTGCTGGTCAAGGGTGAGCCGGGCACTGGTAAGACCGTGCTGGCGCATGAAATTGCCAACGCGCTCGGCGCGCCGCTGATCGAATGGCATGTCAAATCCACCACCAAGGCGCATCAGGGCTTGTACGAATACGATGCCGTCGCCCGCCTGCGCGATGGCCAGCTTGGCGATGAGCGGGTGCATGACATCAGCAACTATATCCGCCGGGGCAAGTTGTGGGACGCCTTCACCTCGCCGCAATTGCCCGTGCTGCTGATCGACGAAATTGACAAGGCCGACATCGAGTTCCCGAACGATCTGCTGCAGGAACTCGATCGGATGAGCTTTGACGTCTATGAGACCGGCGAGACGATTGCCGCGCAGGAACGCCCGATCGTCATCATCACCTCGAATAACGAAAAGGAACTGCCCGACGCATTCCTGCGCCGCTGCTTCTTCCACTACATCAAGTTCC
>JBDUBN010000043.1:0-11755 GCA_040004085.1 Novosphingobium sp. | reverse complement strand
GCCTTCCTTCATGATACCCGCGCTGCGGCGGCGGTAGAGATGGCGCTGGTGCTGCCGTTTTTGGCCTATATTCTGATCAACGTCGCCGATTTGAGTGTCTACGTCTTTGACAGGATGCAAGTTGATCTCGCCGCGCAGGAGGCGGTCGGAACCGCGCGTTATGTGTGCGACACCGCAGCGGAGTTGCCGGCGACGACGAACTGCGGCGGGACGCTGAACACCAAAATGCTCGCTGCGGCGCGGAGCACTTCGCTTGGTAACAGCGTCAGCCTCAACACGCCCACCGAAGCCTGGTTCTGCTCGACTGCTGGCGGGGCGAATTTGACGCAGGTCGCGGCGATCACAGCGGCGCGGCCGGCAAACTGCTCCGCCACGATTGCGGGCAGCACCGCCAAACCGGGCGATTATATCTCCATCACCGCCTCTCGTTCGTTCACCTCGCTTTTCCCGGGCGCGTCGATCGCGGCGAGTTTGCCGGCAACGATCACCAGCACAGCCTGGCTGCGCCTGCAATGAGTGCACTCCACGCCTTTACGCACTGCCGCGCCTTCCTGCGCGACGAACGGGCCGCATCCGCGGCCGAATTCGCGCTGGTCCTGCCGGTATTCCTGGGGCTGACATTCAGCGCCATCAATGGCTCGATCATGTTGTCGGCGGCTATTCAGACACACTACGCCGCCGAACGCGCCGCGCGCTGCCTCTCAGTTGATGTGGCGGGAAACTGCACCAGCGGCACCATAGATGCTTTTGCCAAAACGTTTTATAACGGACCCGCGCTGACCGGCATGGTCTTCACCGCGTCGCAGCCTGCATGTGGCAACCAAGTCGTCGGCACGGGCACCTATCAGCTGATAAGCGGGCTTGACGTAACAACGGTGACGATCGGCGCCACGGCTTGTTATCCGCTGAGTTGAACGGGCGCGGGAACCTGAGCCAGTGCGCAACGGAAAATTGCGCACATCTGCATGCCATTAATTGAACTGAAACCAGTTCCATGTAATTTATTAACCATGAACCAGATTTCCCATGTGCAGCGCTACACTGCTTTGCCGCGATCCATGCGCGCTCGCGCGGCACTGACAGCTGAAGCGCTGCACGCGCGCAGCCGGATACTGGTCGACTTTCTCGACGTCAGAATGGAAGCGATAATCGTCGGCTGGATTGCCGTGGTCGTGGGGCTGGGCTTGGCCAAGGTCGCGTTCGAGGCGCTCGGCTTGCTGCCAGCCATGGCTGCGATGTTACCGTTCCTGCTTGTCGCTTTTGCGCCGATCGCGGGATACCGCGTCGCGGCTGGCAGCTTTCCGCGCGGGCTGCTGTCGGCGCAGCCGATACTTCGGCTTTGCCGGTATGGTTCGTGGCGCCAGCTCGATCCACTCACCGCGCGGCAGAGCCCGGCATTTGGGCCGACCGGGTTCATGGCATCATTGCTGGCCGGGTTACTGCTCAACGTGCCATTCCGCACCTTTGAGTTCATCCTGGCGGTCCCCGTCATCCCACCGGGTTCTCCAGTCTGGGCGCAACAACTGTTGTTGGCGATGACGGCAGACGTGGTGATCATGAATTTCTTCTATGCGGTCTGCTTCGTCATGGCGTTGCGCTCGGTACCGCTGTTTCCGCGCATGCTGCTGTTTGCCTGGACAGCAGATGTGGTATTGCAGCTCGTAATCGCCCGGCAGGTCGCCGCTTTACCCGACTTACCCAGCAGTGTCGCCACCAGCCTTAACTTGCTGCTCCACGGCAACGTCGAGAAGGTGATGGTTAGCGTATTCGTCTGGTTGCCGTACCTGATCCTGTCGGAGCGGGTGAACGTCACCTTTCGTCAGCGCATTCGCACCAGCAACGACGCCAACGATGCACTCTCGTCTAAATCACTTCGCGCTGGCGGCGATGAGGAATAGCGACTCATGCTGAACACGGGCATCGCGCAAGCACCGTGGCAGTCGATTTTGGGGCTGGCAATACTGGGGCTGTCGGCAGTGATTGCCGGCTGGTACGACGGCAGGTACCGCCGCATCCCCAACTGGCTCTGCGCAGCAACCGCACTCGCGGGCCTTGCCTTCGGGCTGTGGTCGGTGGGCTTCCCTGTGATCATCAGCAACGCCTTGCATCTGTTTGCCGCCCTGCTCGGAGGAATGATCCTGTTTCGTGTGGGCGCGTTCGGTGGCGGCGATGCGAAATATTACGCGGCGATCGCGGCTTGGTTTGGATTGGGAAAAGCAATCCTTCTGCTACTGTGCGTGGCGCTGAGCGGACTTGTCCTGTTGATCATCTGGTTCAGCTATCGACGGCTTGCCGGATATCAGATCCGCAAAAGGGCCGGCACCGGACTGGACGGGCTACCTTACGGAATCGCAATCGGTTCAGGTGCAATCATCACGATGATGTCAACTTTTTCATTAGTGTGACCGGTGCGCCGAGACGGGGTCTATCGCCTGTCCGTTGACCCGCAGTTCGTAATGCAGGTGCGGTCCGGTCGAACGCCCGGTTGATCCGACATAGCCGATGATGTCCCCCACGTGCACAAGCTGGCCTGCGGCGACGTTAAGACGCGACATATGACCATAGCGGGTCTGGATGCCACTCCCATTGTCAAGCGAGACATACAAGCCATAACCTCCTGCCCAGTCGGCCTTGGTGACCACGCCATTCGATGCGGCCGCAACCGGAGAGCCGAGGGGAGCCGCCAGATCGATGCCAGTATGTGCTCGCCATCCGCCAAGGATCGGATGCATGCGCATGCCGAACCCGCTGGTGATCGCGCTGGCCGAGAACGGCAGGCTCGACGGAATGGAGCCGCCGCGACCGAACAGCGTCGGTTTCGCGACGGGTGAGGTATGGACGAGCTTCAGCGGACGGCCGACAAGATCGGCTGCTCGGCCGGTGGTGATTTCGATGTCCGAGTCAGTTGAAGGCGGCTGGCTGAATGCGCCAATGTACAACGTGCGGAACGCAGGATCGTAGTGTGAATCGGCCTGCGGCTGCACCAAATTCAGGCTGGCCGCATTGTCTTTGATCGCCGTGGCCGCTGCGGGGGTCGCCAAAATAGCGAACAAAATGAAGGCGAGTTTTCGTTGCCTGCAGCGTGTGGGGCGGGCTAGCCAGTTCGCGGTTATGTTGGTGAGACGCAACAAACCCTCCTTGGATCGCCATTGTATACTGCAAGAAACTACCCAAGCAAAGTAGCATTTACGCCACTGATCTCAAGCAATTGAAAATTATGAAGGCATTCACTTCTGCAGGTTTGAATCGACTATCGTCGGCCAATAGTCATGCCAATGTCCAACAAGTGCTTAATACGGCGACATCGGTAGCGCCGACATCATGCCAGTCAAAGTCAACTACGTGGCCTTCTTGACCACGGATTGGATCTCGCGAGCACACAGACCGCCGACCACGCCGTTCTGCTCAATCATTCGCCCCGGGCATGGGCGATGGCGCGGGTGTAGAGCGCTTCATAGTGGTCTTGGGCGCGACCGACGCCGAAGTTTGCGATCACGTGGGCGCGCTGGCGTTTCGCCAGCACCTGTCGGCCAGCGGGGTCATCCAGCAGCCGAATTACTTCCGTGCCGACGGCGGCAGTATCGGCAGATGACCAGATCCAGTCGGAAAGCTGCGGAAGGTAATCAGATCGTGCTTGCAGCGCGACAAGCGGCAGTCCGGCGGCTGCGGCTTCCAGTCCGGCCAGCCCGGTAATCTCGCCGACATTCATCGTCACATAGACGTCGATATTGCCAAGCACCAATCGGGGATCGGCGACCAGACCGGGCAAGTGCAGTCGCTCGGCTAGCCCGAGTGCGGCGGCGGCCGAGCGCACTGTTTCGATCATCGGGCCGTCGCCCGCAATCACGAAATGTGCTTGCGGGCGGGCGCGGGCGATGGCGGCGAAGGCTCCCAGTGTGGCCAGGGGATTACGTTCTGCCCGCAGACGCCCGACAGTGCCGACCACTTCGGCTCTGATCGGAATGCCCACCTCAGCCCGCCAAGTCAGCGCGGCGGCGGGATCGACGGGTGGGTCCAAAGCTATGCCGTTGGCAATGACCGCGCCAGGGAGTTTGCGGTGTTCGGCAAGGAAATCATTCCAGAACGGTTCTTCGGCCATCAACGCAAACCCGTCCCGGCCACGAGCTAGGGCGGCCGCCAGCCATTTCTGACGCGTGGGGATGGGCATGCCCACGCCGTGGAAGGTTTCTACCACCGCAGGGCTTTCATCACCCCGCAGCCTGCGTTGCATTTGCGTCAGCGTGCCGAGCAGCCCTGCATACGTCAGGTGGCAGTGGATTACATCGAACTGCGCGATGCGCTGCCGATTACGCCACAGCCACAGCGGCAACCGGGCGTAAGCCGAAAGTTTGCCGGAACGGTCGGTTGCGATGGTTTCGGACGCAATCGCCGGGTCAAGCCGGTCAAGGTTGAGACGCGGATCGGCAGAGTACCCGGTGACCACGCTCACCCGATGTCCGCGCCGGTGCGCTTCGTTGGCGAGATCAACCAGCACCTTTTCCGCGCCGCCCTTGGTCAGGGCCGGGATGGCATGAAGGATACGCATTGTCTTGCAGGCACCCTGATCAGGCAGGACGCAGGATGCTGGAGAGAACCTCTTCACAGACCTCCATCGCCGCAACGCCGGCATCCGCGCCCGGTGCGTCGTCGGAAATTGCGCCGCGACAGCCAGAAAGGAACGCTTGAAGCTCCAACTGCAAGGCCTCGCGCGGTTGTACTTCAATCGATTCCTCGATCTGGGTGATGCGATAGGGCTCGTCCGGACGTTGCTCGACCCCGGTGTGGCGGCTGAGGGTGATTTCCTTGCGCAGCAGTTCGCAATCGATGAACATGTCCTTGCAGGTCGCCTGGATGCGCCGCATCTTTTTGTCGGTGATGCGGCTGCCCTGGATGTGGCTGAAGCGGCCATTCGAATGAGTCAACAAGGCGGCGGCGTAATCGATCATCGGCCCTTCGGCGACGCCATGTGCGGCGATATGCGTTACTGGGCCGTTCAGGTGCAGCGCCAGATCGATATCATGGATCATCAGATCGGTGACAACATCGACATCGGTGATGCGCGACGACAGCTTGTTGGTGCGGACGAAATCGACACTGACGACCTGTTCAGACCGGTCGAGCAGGCGCTTCATCTGCACGACAGCGGGGTTGTACCGCTCGATCAGACCGACCTGCATATGGAGACCGCGCGCATTGACAAGATCACGTAGCGCAATCGAGGTGTCGAGCCGGTCTGCGATGGGCTTTTCGACGAAAATGTGACGAACGTGATCGGCCACCAGCCGCACGTAATGATCGTGGGTGGTGGTCGGGCTGGCGATGACCACCGCCTCGACATCGGCGAGCCCCGAGGCGACGTCGCGGGCATGGGCTACGCCGGCTTCGCTGGCGAGCCTGGCGGTGTGCGCCTCGTCAAAATCATGCACCCACACGAGCTCTGCCGCGCCGAGCAGTGAGAGCACGCGCATGTGGTTCTGGCCCATCCGGCCCAGACCGATCAGGCCGATGCGTACCGGGGCAGCGCTCATCGTGAAAGGTCTCCTGTGGCGGCGTCGATGCGGTTGCCCGCCTTGTCTACCTTGCCGACGGGGCGGGCCGGGTTGCCCATGACCAGCGTGTAGGGCGGCACATCGCGAGTAACGACCGATCCGGCCGCAACCATGGCGTATTCGCCGATGGTAATGCCGCAAACAATCGTGGCGTTGGCGCCGATGCTCGCGCCGCGGTCAATCCGTGTCGGGGTGATGACCCAGTCCGGATTGTTGGCGCGTGGCACCTTGTCATTGGTGAAGCAGGCGTTGGGACCGATGAACACCTCGTCGCCGACCGTCAGCCCATTATAAAGCGAAACGCTGTTCTGCACCTTGCAGCCCTGTCCGATGCTGACGCCATGATCGATATAGACGTCCTTTGACAGGATGCAGCCGTTGCCGATTTTGGCGCCTTCACGGACCTGCACATTGATCCAGACCCGGCTGCCCGCGCCTATTTCCGCGCGCGGATCGACACTGGCGGTGGGGTGGATGAAAATGTCCTCAGCCACGGTGCGCCTCGGCTATTGTTGCGACGATCATGTCGATCTGGTCGTTGGCGAGGTAGGGATGCATCGGCAGGCTGAACACCCGGTCGGACAGCGTTTCGGTGACGATGAAATCACCGCGCTGATAGCCCAGCGGGGCAAAGGCGATCTGTTCGTGCAGGCCCTTGGGGTAATAAACCATCGTCGGAACGCCGCTTTCCGCCAGCACGGCCTGAAAGGCCGCGCGGGCCTCGCTGTCGGCGGCAATCACCGTGTATTGCGCCCAGGCACTCGTGAACCCGGCGGGAACCAGCGGTGCGGTAACCGCAACTTTGTTAGCGGCAAGGGCCTGCGTGTAATAGTCGGCAACGCGCTGCCGGGCGGCGATTTCATCGTCGAAAATGTCGAGCTTCACTTCCAGCACGGCGGCCTGCATGGCATCCAGTCGGCCGGTCAGGCCAAGGCGGACATTCTCATACTTGTCGCTGCCCTGACCATGGACGCGGATAGAGCGCAGTACGGTATCCAGTTCGTCGTCGTTGCAAAAGATCGCGCCGCCATCGCCGTAGCAGCCCAATGGCTTGGCGGGAAAGAACGAGGTGCAGCCGATGTCGGCCAATGAACCGGCGCGGGCGTTTTCGCGCGAAGCGCCGAAACTTTGCGCCGCGTCTTCGATCACGAACAGGCTGTGGCGGGCGGCGATCTTGTTGATCTTCTGATAATCGGCAGGCAGGCCGAACAGGTCCACCGCGACGATCCCGCAGGGACGTAGCGCGGCCAGTTCACCGGCTGGCAGGCGCGGCAGCGGATGGATCGAGGGATCACCCGCTGCCAGCGCGGCTATTGCCCGCTCCAGCGCATCGGTATCGATGTTGAAGGTGCCCGGCTCGACATCGACGAACACTGGCGTCGCGCCGACGGTGGCGATGGCTTCGGCGCTGGCCATGAACGTGAACGGCACGGTAAACACCGCGTCGCCGGGCCCGACGCCCTTGGCCATCAGCGCCATCACCAGCGCATCGGTGCCCGACGCGCAGCTCACGCAATGTTTGGTCCCCGCAAAGGCCGCCAGGCGTTGTTCTAGTCGTTCGACCACGGGGCCAAGAATATACACACCACTACGCATCACCGACAGCACCGCCGCTTCGACTTGATCTGCAATGCGTGAATATTGAGTTTTCAGGTCAATAAACGGGATCATGTCTATGTGGTCCTTGGGTTTGTTCGCACCGCGCATTAAGTCAGGCGGGCAGTTGATGGATGGATGGGGCCTAAAAAATGGTCAATTCTGCATGACAGGCCCCACGCTGGCCGGTATCGGAACGGTGCTTTGATCTGCCCGCTCACCGCGCCGCCGTTTACTGATCATGTAGATCGTGGCGAATATGAGCACGATAGCCGGGGTGGCCATCTCGCGTTGGCGCAGACCGAGGCCGACGTTGTAATACGACAGTGCCAGCATCAGATACAGCGCCACGAAGTAGATAGTTGCGAAGCGGATCGGCAACGATTCGCGAAATACCTCCCGCCATAGCTTGAGGTTCGCCAGCAAGTGCCAACTGATGTACAACATGACGATGTTCTGTACGGAGGCGACTAGTCCGAAAATGCCGTTTGTGTCGACAAACAGCGGGCGGTACAGAAGGCTGAAAAGTTTGACGGGGAACGAGGAACGGGCCAGCGTGTCATCGACACCGAGGGTCGCCTGACTGGTCTGGGTTTCGACAAAGCTGGCGATCGAGCTGGCGCTTGTAACATCGACGTTTAGCGAAGCTTGCAGCGTTTGCCCGAGCACATAGGCTGCCAAAATTGCTACAGTGATCAGGCTGGTCCGAGTAAAACCAGACACGCCCTTACCTGCAACCAGCGCCAGCGCCAGCGAGCCAATCGAAACCAGCGCTACGTGCGGACGAAAAAGAACGATAATTGCGACCGCGAGCAGGAACCATGCCCAGCGAGCGGAGATGTTGAGACTACTCCAGACGATCAGCGCGCAACAAAAGAAAAGGGGCGCATCCTTGCCGATGGCTGCCGTCCAGAAATACATTCCGGGCAGAAACATCATGCCCATTACCTCGGCTGGAACAGGCATTTTGAGGATAGTGCCTAGTTCATCCAGGGAACGAAGCATGATTCCCAGGCCCCAAACGCCCAGTACCTGATACAGTAGGAAAAAATCGAGGTACGATCCGCCGATTTTAGTGCGTAGCCATTGCGTGGCAGTGACTACGAAGATTGTCCCCAGCGCAAAATCTTTCCGGGCGAATTCGTAAAGGTCGAAATAGTAGAGTTTCGTGTCTGCGTCATTGGTTTGGACGTAGAAGTAATAGACGAAAGATGCGGCAATATGCATCGTTACCATGATGATGAACATCGCCATTCTGCGATTGGTCATTTGGCGCCCCGCCCAGGCAAAGGCGAGCAAGCTGAGCAGGATACCTATGAAACCGATCGAGGTCACAGCGGTTTCTCACCCGATAGATTGTCGGGACGGTCGGCCGGGCGCTCGATAATCAGGGTTAGCAGCGTGGCAAACAGCGCCGCGATGGCGGCCGAACGCAGCGGATAATCGGCCATGCTGTGTAAAACTACGATAACCGCACCCAGCGATGCCGCACGGACCAGCGGCAGGCCTTCCGTGCGGGGATCGCGCAGCCACACCCGCCATGCCCGGCCAAACAGCCAGACCGCAAACAGGGCCATCAGGATAACGCCGGGAGCGCCCAGTTCCAGCGATACTTCGGCCAGATCGTCATGCGCGTGGTTCATCCATTCGTTCGCCGATTTCTCGCCGCCGGACTCCCGCAGGTAGATAGCCGAAAAGCTGCCGAGGCCAGTGCCGACCGGCATGTATTCGCCTGCCGCGCTCAATGTGGTGCCGGTCACGGCTTGGCGGCTGGTCGCTGAAACGCCGATTTTCTGCTGGAACTGACCGGTAAAGATCATCGCGACCGCCACGGCCATTACCGCCGCGACGCCCAGTCCCAAGGTCCGGCGAACCCACGCTCGTGCCAAAAGCGGTTGCAGCGGGCCGAGAAACAGCGCCCCCGCTAGAGCCGGGACAGCGAGCATTAACCCGGCGTTCGATCCGATCAGCACAAGGCCGATCAGGAGCAGCGATACGGCAGCCATCGCCACGGGTGACCACCCGAGCCGCGCTGTGGTGCGTTTGCCGCCGCGCACGGGTCGGTCGCTCACCATCGGCCACGCGGCGGCGATCAGCGGCATCATCACCAGCAGCATGGTTGCGAGGTGATTGGCATTGGCGAACAGCCCGACCGGAACAGATCGGTTGGTAATGCCATAAATCCGTAGCGGAGAGTTCTCTCCGCCTATCAATTGCGCCATGCCAAGGGCGGTGGAGGCGACCGCAAATCCGGCAGCGGCAACTGCCAGCCACGCCCGTTGCCGAATGGCGAGCGGACGCACGACAAGGTACGTTGCGACCGGCACCAGCAGCGACAGTGCGCTGCGCACCGTCCGGTCGTCCGTCAGGCTGATCGGCAGCCAAGGCAGGTCCAGCCCCAACAGGCGGTACCCTTCAGCCACGAAAGACCGGCCGGGCAGATGGGTCCATAAAGCCGGGGGCAGGGGGATCAGGGTCAGCACGATCCAGCCCACCATGGCGGCCAGCAGGGCTAGTAGGATCAGGTCATCACGCCCCGCCGAGGCCATTTGTCCGCGCAGGATGTGCCAGGCGATAATGCCAGCGGAACCAAGTTCCAGCGCCAGATTGGCCAGACTGCCGGCGTTGCTTGCCCCGCCCAGCGTCAAGCACAGCAGCAACCAGGCAGCCACAAGTTCAAGACGGTGAGCGTCCAGCCAACTTGGCTTGGCAGCCGGCGGAGCTTTGCGCGACGTGGCCATCATGACCGCCGTGCCGCGAACGACAGCACTTCGATTTCGCTCACTGCATCGCCGTCTGCTTCGTTGGCGTTGAGCGACAGGTGCTGGAACCGGCAACCTTCCGGCACTGTTGCAGTTAGCGAAATGTCGGTGTCATTGGCCGTCACGCTGCCCAGTGACCGTTCAACAAGCGGCAATGGTGGCAGTGTTGGCACCCCACTCGGCTGCACATTTGCCTGCCCACCGGCTTTCGGGGCTGCGGCCGTTCCGATGGCCGAACACTCAAGCCGCAGCGTCAATCGCTCCGGCTTGGCTAGTCCGCCATCGCGCGCTTTCATGGTGATGAGCCAGCGCCCCGGGGCCATGTTCAGCGTCTGCTCAAGCAAGGCGAGGCTGTGTTTGCCACTGGCGTGGACCCGCACCATCCAGCCGCGGCCGTCAGCCCGGGCCACCCGTTCCGCATAGTCCTCAGGCTGAGCGGCCAGCTTCCAGCCGAACGGCCGGATTGGTTTGGCGATCTGGAAGGCGCCGTCGTTGATCGGCGATCCGCCATGAACCCCGGCATAGCCGCGAAACAGCGCGTACGCCTGATCTGCCTTACCCTGCGCGACCAATTGGGCGAGATAGTTGGACCGTTCGATGTCCAGCGTCTCGGCGCTGCGCTTGGGGGCTGGACCGGCGAGCAATTTGGCGATTTCCGCAGGGGTCAGCGATCCGTGCTGGATGGCCGCGAGCAACGCCGCAGTCCGCCATGGCGGGAACCGCTGCATGCGTTCGATCATACCCTCGCGGCTCTTGGGATTGGTGAGCAGGTAGCCGAGCACCGGTAGAACCGGTTGGATCAAGCCGTTACTGCGCGACAACACGTCGTCAAACTCGCGCATTGCCGCCTGATCGTCGCCGCGCATAGCGTAAAAGGCGGCCATCCAGATGCGCGGCTGTTCAAAACTGGGCTGCCGTTTCAGCGCCTCGTTCATCAACGGCGCGACAGCCTGCGCCTGCTGGCGATCAGCCCGCATGCGCACGATGCCAAGGGTGACCAGCGCGGCTGACTGGAGCGGATCACGATAGGCCAGTGACTGCAGGTGTTCCTCTGCCCATTGCGGTTGGGCGGGCTGCGACAATGCCATTTCCAGTTCAGTCCGCGAACGGTCCATTGGCGAAAGCACCGCCAACGGTTCGCGCAGGAAGCTGACCCCGCTTAACGGAACCACAATCGCCAGAAACAAGCCAGCCAACCCGATTTTTGCAGCCGGGATCGGGGCAGTTTGGCCAAACGCCGCTGAGAAGAAAGACATGGCCGGTTTCGCCGACCGGTTACTTGACGATGACGATCTTGCGATCATCCTGATGGCCTTCCTTGCCGCGCGCGCCGCCATAGCTGTAGGAATAGGCGTAGCCATACCCATAGCCATAGCCCGTCTTGCGGCTTTCAAACTTGTTCAGCACGACGCCCAGAATGCGGCTGTTCGACGCCTTGAGGCGCGACATAGCGGCCTGGATGGTCGAGCGATAGACCGAGGCGGACTCGACGATGACGACGACCGCTTCGGCAACCGAACCCATGATCGGAGCGTCAGCAAGGCCCATGACCGGCGGACCATCGATCAGCACGTGATCGTACTTGGCCGCCGCCTGCGCCAGCAGGTTGGCAAAGCCGCCTTCGGACAGCAAAGCCGCCGGGTTAGGCACGCTGGGGCCAGCCATGATCACCGACAGGTTCTCGAACGCGCTGTCATGCGTGGCCTGATCCAGCGTCAATTCACCGCTGAGGACGTTGGACAAACCGGCGGTGTCGGAACGCGATTCGCCGCTGATGTAATAGGTCGGCTTGCGCATGTCGGCGTCGATCAGCAGCACCTTGCGGCCCTGCCGTGCCAGCGATGCGGC
>JBDUBN010000333.1:0-3485 GCA_040004085.1 Novosphingobium sp. | reverse complement strand
CCACCGCGTGACACCAGACCTTGCAGCACCAGTTGCTGGATCGGCAGAGGGCGACCCTGACCGTCGGCCCACAGGCTTTCCTCGATGGTGACTTCCTCGCCGCCGGAGCGGAATTGCCAATAGCTGCCGTCGGGCATCGCCAGTCCCGCGCCCAGTCCGTCGTCCGACCGGCCCACTACGATGCCGCTGCCCAGATGGAAACGGATCGCAAAGCTGACCTTGCCGCGCCCGCCCTTGCCCTTGGTCGGCACCAACAGGTCTTCGCCGCGCAGTTCGGTGCCGTCATCGCGCAGGATCAGGATGCGGCGGTGGAGCAGGCCATAGCGTCCGGCGTAGCCATCGTGGCTGGCCTCAAGCCGGGTGGCTCCTGCACCACGTTCGCCTTCGAGCGTGCGGCGGTCAACCTCAACCTCGTTGACGCCAGCGCCGATCTTGCCGTTTATCAGCACGGCGGTGGAGTTGGAATCGTCCAGCGTCAGTGTGGAATGCGCGGCAGTGGCCCGCAGGCCAGCATCAAGGCGCGCCGGGATCAGCCCGCCCGCTGCCGCAGCCCCGCCGCAGTTGACGATAATGCGCTGCCCGGCGTAGCTCATCTCGAACGCCAATGTGGAGGCGCAACCGGTGCGGGTGTGGCGGGCCATTGGCGGCGGCGCGGCATCGAATTGCAGCACGCTTCTTTGCGCGGTGACCCGCTGATAGCCCCATTGGCGGACATCGCGCAAAGGCCGGGTGCGAACACCGCTGGCTTCAACCAGCGCGGCGATCTGCGCGGCGGATACCGCCCAACCGCCCTGCCAGCTGCCCAGCGAGCCATCGCCATGCGTCAGCGCCAGCAACGGTGGCACGGTCAACGTCAACATCGCATTGACGGCCTCCGGAGGCTCGCGTCCTGCCGCGCGGTAGCACGCGCTCAGCCGCGCGAGCAGGGTAATCGCCTCGATCTGGCCGAGCGGGCTGCGCGACAGCATGCCGCCATCGTCGCCAACCATCTCGCCCAGCACGCGGACCAGCCCGGCTTCGCCAAACAGGCGGCGCGGCTTGCCATCGGGCATCAGCAGACCGGCGGCGACGATCGCGCTCCACCCGGCAAGCTGCGCCAGCAGGTCTTCCCCGCGCGCGACGTGCTTGTCGAGCCAGCGGGCGTGGGCGTTGATTGCCGCCAGCATCCGGCTGCGCAAAGCCTTGTCACCCGACAGCACCAGCGGCGCGTGGATCAGCCAGCTGAGCAGGCGTGTACCCGCCGCCGAAACGCTCCAGACGCCGAGTTTGCCGGGGCGCGAGGGCGGCTTGGGATTGGCATCCAGCCATGCGACCAGTACGCGTTGGGCAATCGGCAAAGCTTGTTCGCGGGTTGCGGCGGCGTTGAGATCGGCCAGCCAGGTGAAGCCGTGCACCAGCCGTTCCAGCGGCGGCACCATGCGCGCGACGCCGCCCATTTCGGTCTGCGAGATCGGCTGCTTGATCCCGTGCATCAGGAAATGACCAGCCCGCAGCGCGGTTCCAGCGACCTTGTCACCCGGCAGCGGATCGGTCACGGTCGCGAGGAGCCGCGATTTCTGCGGCTTGCCGAACGGCGCAGTCAACGCCGAGCCGGGAATGCCGATGCTATAGGCCAGCCGGATCAGTCGTTCCCCGGCGCTCAGCGAAGGCGGACTGAAATCAGCCAGCGCCAGCATTCGTCCGGGTTCGATAACCGTCGTGTGGGTGATGCCCTGATCGTCGCTGCTGCTAGCGATCACCAGATCCTCCCGGATCTTGCGGCTGAGCGGGATGGCTGAGCGGGCATCGGTGCTGACATCGCTTCCGCCAGCAAACTCATCCGCATAGGGGGGCGCCTCACCTCTGTTCTTGTTGGGGGAGAGGGCGCTGACCATCGGGCTACCCTATACCCTTCAGCGCCGCGATATTGGCGGCGTAGCGTTCCGGCCCGCCGCGGAAAGTGGCCGTCCCCGCCACCAGCACGTCAGCCCCGGCGGCAACGCACAGCCGTGCGGTTTCGACATCGACACCGCCGTCAACCTCCAGCCGGATATCGCGCCCGCTCTTGTCGATCATCTTGCGGACCGATTCGATCTTGCGCAACTGGCTGCTGATGAAGCTTTGACCGCCGAAACCGGGATTGACGCTCATGACCAGTACCAGATCGATGTCGTCGATCAGGTAATCGAGCGTCTTGGCCGGGGTTGCCGGGTTGAGCGAAATGCCCGCCAACTTGCCGCAAGCCTTGATCAGTTGCACCGTGCGGTGGGCGTGTGGTCCGGCCTCGGGATGGAACGTAATAATGTCCGCCCCCGCCTGCGCGAACGCTTCGATATAGCTGTCGACCGGCGAGATCATCAGGTGGACGTCGAACACTTTGGCGGTGTGCGGGCGCAACGCTTTAACCACCATGGGGCCAATGGTGATGTTGGGGACGAAATGCCCGTCCATCACGTCAACATGGATCCAGTCCGCTCCCGCCGCGTCGATGGCGCGCACTTCTTCGCCGAGCCGCGAAAAGTCGGCAGAAAGGATGGATGGAGAGATCAAAGGTATGGTCATGGGAACCTTTCCGCTTAAACACCATATATAGTTGCGACAAGCGCGGTTTCGGGTTTTCCACATACTATGCTTTGATTCGCATTTGTACTTAAGTCCGCGCGCCGGCTTGCGCTGGATTCATCCGCCTAGTAGCCAGAGCGTGCGCCGCCTGCGCCAAACGGGGAACTCATTGGTTGAGCGGAATTGCCGCCATTATCCACTTTGACGGCGGCGTGACCGGGCCGGGCCAGATCGAGGCGATGACCGCGGCTATGGCTTATCGCGGGCCGGACGGGACCAGTCACCGCACGCCGGGTTCGGTGGCAATGGGGCATTGCCAGCTCCACACCACGGCCGAATCGCTGGAGGAAACGCAGCCGCTGGCCAATGAGGACGACAGCCTGATCCTGATCATGGATGGCTGGCTGAGCAATTGGCTTGAACTGCGCGAGGACCTGCTGGCGCGCGGGGCGGTGCTCCGTACCCGGTCTGATGCGGAGCTGGTGCTGCGGGCTTATGAGGCATGGGGCGATCAGTGCCCGGCGCATATCGATGGCGAATTTGCGTTCGTCATCTGGGATGGCCGTCGGGGTGAGGCATATATCGCGCGCGATCACGCTGGCCTGCGCCCGCTGCATTATCATTGGGACGGAGCGCGGCTGGTCGTCGGCTCGGATATTGCCGCAGTGCTCGCCGGGCCGGATGTGCCGCAAGTGCCGAACCTCGGCATGGCAGCGGAAATCGCGGCGGCCGACTGGATCAGCGCCGACGAGACGGTGTGGCAAGGTGTGTTGCGCGGAATTCCGGCGCGGTGGATGCGCTTTGGGCAGTCAGGCGTGAGTTCAGGCGAATACTGGTCGCCGCCGCTTGAAGTTAGCCTGACATACCAGACTGACGAGGAGTATTTTACTCACTACCGCGCAATGTTTGCCGATTGTGTGCGGCGCTGCTCGCGCACGCACCTG
>JBDUBN010000332.1:0-3486 GCA_040004085.1 Novosphingobium sp. | reverse complement strand
GGCAAAACCACCCGTCGGGGGCGCGCTAATATCGCACGCTGCCATAGCTCTGGCTGGTACTGTGCTGTCGGTTCTACAGGTCTTGTCATTCCGGGGGTTTTCACGATGATATCCAGTCCCACGTTCATTTCGTTCCTCGCGCGGGATGCCGCACAGTGAGCGCGGTGCTCGACCAGACGGTTGCTGCCGTCGTCGACATGCGCGCCTATGCGGCTGGTACGGCACCTTCGGCCGACTGGCTGGGCGGTCGCGCCGCTCCGGCATTTGCCGATGATGCCGCGCAAGTGGGCTCGTTCGCGTTGCGCGGCCAAGGCGAGGTCGATGCTCTGCCGACTGACGAATTTGTGATGGTCCTTACCGGTCGCCTCCAGATCGACAGCGCCGCAGGTACGCTCGTGCTCGGTGCCGACGATTGCGGCGTGATCCCCCTCGGCACGAGTTTTCGCTGGCGCGCGTCCGAAGACATGCTGGCGTTGGTCTATGCCGCGCCTACTTCAGGGCCGGGCAGCGCCAGCGCGCCGCTCATGATCGACAAGAACGCGCCGCTGGGACCGTCCAGCCCGCCGGCCAACGAAAACCTGCTGGGCGAGGTGCCCACCTGTCAGGGGTTTTCCGACTACGTCTCGGCCAATCGGGAATTCGCCTGCGGGACGTGGGATTCGACCCCATATCACCGGCGGCAGATCCCCTATCGGCAGGTGGAACTGATGTCGCTGCTCGCGGGCAAGGTCACCTTTACCGATCAGCACGGCAGCGTGACTTTCGTGACCGGCGACGTATGCATGTTCGTGCGCGGTGACGGCTGTGCCTGGCTTAGTGAGGAATATGTGAAGAAGGTGTTCGCAACGCAACGGCCCGTGAACTGAGCCCGCTTGCTCAAAGCTCGTAATTCCCGGAGACTACTGACATGCCTGCGCCGCTCAAATTCATCAACTCCACGCCCGATCTTCCGGCAGAGGCCGATGCTGTCGTCATCGGCGGGGGAATTATCGGCAGCTTTACGGCCTATTATCTCGCCAAGCGCGGGCTGAAGGTCGCGCTGATCGAGAAGGGCGTGGTCGGCGGCGAACAGTCCAGCCGCAACTGGGGCTGGTGCCGCCAGCAGAACCGCGACGAGCGTGAACTGCCAATGGCCACCAAGGCGCTCGACCTGTGGGAGCAGTTCGGCGTGGAAAGCGGCGAAGAGACGGGCTTCCGCCGGTGCGGCCTGTTCTACGTCAGCAACGATGCGACCGAACTCGATACGTGGGCGCGCTGGGGTGAATATGCCCGCGGGATTGGCGTCAAAACGCGGATGCTGAACAGCCAGGAAGCCACTGACCATGGCAAGTTCACTGGTCAGATATGGAAGGGCGGCGTGCATTCGCAGATGGATGGCATCGCCGATCCGGGGCTTGCGGTTCCGGCCGTGGCCCGGGCCCTTATGGCGCTTGGCGGGACGGTCCATCAGGCCTGCGCGGCGCGCGGGATAGAGACGACCGGCGGCGCGGTGAGCGCCGTGGTGACCGAGCGCGGCACGATCCGCACCAAGCTGGTCATTCACGCAGGCGGGGCCTGGGCCTCATCATTCATGCGGCAACTGGGCGTGCGCTTTCCGCAGGCCACCGTTCGCCAGACGATCCTTGCGGTCGGCACCGGGCGGCTGAGCCTGCCCGATGCGTTTTACGGCGATTCCATGTCGATTACCCGGCGCGGTGACGGGTGCCACACGCTAGCATACAGCGGCCGGGCCAAGGTTGATCCAACCTTGCAATTCCTGCGGTTCCAGAAGCAATTCATCCCGATGTTCAAGCAGCGCTGGAGCAAGGTCTCGCCAGGCGGTCTGCAAGGCCTGCTCGCAGGGCACGAGACGCTGTCGCACTGGCGGCTTGACCAGCCAACTCCGATGGAGGCACGCCGTATCCTCGACCCGGTTCCTGATGCCAAGACCGTCCGCCTCACCGTGGCCCGCGTGTCCAGGCTGATTCCGGCCGTGGCGACGGCGCCGGTAGTGGCCAGCTGGGCCGGATTTGTTGACAGCACCCCGGATGGGGTTCCGGTGATCGGCGAGGTTCCGGCGGTTCCCGGCCTCATCCTCGCGGCAGGCTTTAGCGGGCACGGTTTTGGTATCGGACCGGGCGCAAGCCACCTCGTCGCCGATATTGCCACCGGGCAGGAGCCGATCGTCGATCCGCGTCCCTATCGTCTCTCGCGGTTTGACCGCGGCGCGACGATCGACGTTTCGGAGTTCTAGGACGCGAGCAGTTCGCTTTCGTGACCCGATTAGCGATATGATCTCACGGACATTGGTGATAAATCGTCACGAATGAGACGGTCCGACATCCCCTCGCTTGATGATTTGCGCGCCTTCGAGACAGTTGCCCGCCTCGGCTCGGTGCGGGCTGCTGCGACTGAACTCGCGCTGACCCATGGCGCGGTAAGCAGGCGAGTCAGCAAGCTTTCCAGCGATCTGGGAATCCCGCTCGTCGGTCCGGATGGGCGCGGTGTGCGCATTACGGCACAGGGCGAAAAGCTGGCCGCCGCCGCCAGCCGGGCCTTTACGGATATTGGTGACACATTGCGCGACATCCGGGCGACGTCCACCCGCGCGCCGATTGTCCTGTCGTGCGAGCGGTCGCTGGCCACGCGCTGGCTCATTCCGCGACTGTCAGCCTTTCAGGACCGCCATCCGGATATCGAACTGCATCTGTCGACCGGCGGCGGGCCACTGGATTTCACGAAGGAGAACATTACCCTGGCGATCAGGCGTCTGGACTTTCCGGTCCCTCCGGACTGGAAAATCCTGAAACTGATGCCCGAGAAAGTTGGCCCCGTGATGCTGCCGAGCATGCTGCGGCGGTTCGAGACCGGTGATTACGTTGCACTGGGTTCGCGGACGCGCCCACAGGCATGGCACGACTGGCTTGATCGTCACCGGGACGCCCCGAAACCGCGAACGATTCAGCTGTTCGATCATCACTTTCTAATGGTGGAAGCGGCGCTGGGCGGCCTTGGCGTCGCTCTGGCGCTCAAGGCCATAGCATCAGATGAGGCGCGGTTGGAGGCGCCAATGGGCTTTGATCCTGACGGGACCGACTATGCCTTGCTCTATCCGGCCGGATTGGTTGTTTCGCCGGACATTGCGGCGCTGATCGACTGGATCAGGGCAATCGCCAAGGATTGATGTTCAAGCGCGGTGGGGCACCAGTCTGCCAGAATGGCGCAAATGGCATAAACCCTCGTTTCTGAATCGCGGTGCAGTACTTATAGATCCTGCTGTGACATTTCGCGGTATCAACTGCGGCGACAGAGGACTTAGAGCGGGATGACGTTAGTTTCACCCACCGTGACGGAGCCGATTTTGGCCACTTCGCGAGGCGCGAGGAGTGAGCAATGCCAAAGCATTGTGATCGACGAGCAACGCTGCGAGGGGCCAAAAGCGGCCCGCCCCGGAGGGGTTGCCCTTGTAAGTCCGCTGGCAGCGTCACGTCGATTGCGCGGGCAACC
>JBDUBN010000331.1:0-3492 GCA_040004085.1 Novosphingobium sp. | reverse complement strand
CCGACGGTGCGAATACGCACCTCTTCGCCAGCGACGTCTGCATCGCGTTCCGTCGAGTCGCGTCGACCCCGCGCGACCTCGAGGTCTGCCCGTGTGACGGGGAGACTCTTCTTTTGGTTGGCCGGGCGGAGCGTGCTGCCGTCGGAGCCCACAAGCTGGATGTAGCGATCCGTGTCGCAACATTTGCGGACCTTCGCACTGCCTTCGGTCATTCGGCTTTCACCATCTATGGACCTCAACCAGTTGGCGGCGGATCATTTGGATTGGTTCGCCGCCGATGGCTGGCCGCAACCGCATGCATCGGTCGTCACTGCCGTCGGCGTGCTGATCACAGCAGCAAATATTGGCGGCTTCCCGTTTACTGCAGTGGATATGCAGTAGGTGGGGTTTGTGCTTGGCGGCACGGCTTGGCAGCTGAACGCGGCGTGCTGCAGCAATTCAGCAGCCGTTCAAACCGCCTTCTCTATTTATCCTCTGAAGTTAGATGGAGTATTGAGATGCGCAAGTTAAGCCTAATGATAGCCGTATCGCTGCTCACCGCAGGCATTGCCACGCCAGCGTTAGCGCACCCAGACGATGGCTACGACGGATACGAGTCGCAGCACGATAATGATCATGACCAGCTCGATCAACAGCATGATGATGGGCACGACTATCTCGATAACGTGCATCGCGAAGCGCATGAAGAGGGATTGACGCCTTGGGAGCATCGCCAGCTGCACCGGCAGCTCGATCGCGAGCATGCGCGCGAGCACAGGCAGCTCGACCGCGAGCATTACTGGCAGCACCGGAGGAACAACAGCTATGGCGGTTGGAATCGCGGGTATAACGGCTGGAATGGCCGCAGTGGTGTTCAATTTTACTTTGGCTTCTGACCTGACCTGACCAATCTGATTTCACAGATAATGAGGTGAGGCGCATTGTCTCGCCTCCTTTTTATCTTGGTCTTGGTAATTGCGATCAATGGCGCCTAAGCGTCCTTCTTAGGGAAGCGGGTTCGTGCATGAGGGCGCAAAGCTGACGTTGCCACAAAATCCGCGATGGACGGCAGTTTGTCATAACCGATAATCAAATTCGCGGCTGGTCGCCTACTACCCTGCAACTAAAAGCCAAACCCCCGGCACAGAAGCCACCCGCATCTCGCGAACGATAGAGCTACGAAAAACACCTCAGCAACAAACGAGGTAGCTCATGAAAATCTTTCAACTCACTGAAATTCAGCTCGAAAAACCGCTAACCATCCTTGCAAGAGATCATGATCACGCTGCGGCAATGATCATTGCAAGCCTCGCGCTCGGTATCGGCAATTTCCTGGATGCACTCTATCAGGGCGACGAATGGCGGCCTTCCATGACAGCGCACACCGAATCTCTTTACGATCTGGCGGGTGAGAATGCGCCCGGCTTTGTTTGGGATTCAAAAGGAGGTTGGGAGCTCTATAGTCCTTCGTGAATGACGAATCCCAGCAGTAGCGGCTAGCGCCAGCTGCTGCTGGGCGGGTTGAATAGTCGTGCCTCCGGGGGTGAAATGGGGATATGGCATCTGCAATGGATCAGTCGTCACGCTTCGCTCCATCAAGCGTTCGCCTAAGGCGATCGGCGTCAGCCAGCGCACATAGCTTTGACGCCTTGGTCTGGCCAAAGCGAGCGCGATTGGTCGCGGCGGTTTCTTCGGCATCACGCCGCGCCTTGGCCTTGCGCGCCATCCTCAGATTTACGATCTCGGTCATGGATCAGTTCAGCCCGCAGCATTTCTTATATTTCTTGCCCGACCCACACGAACAAGGATCGTTGCGTCCAACTTTAGTATATCTAACAGGCGTTGGTCGGCGGCACTCATTGACCAATCGCCATGCGTGCAGCAGTTCTACCCAAATAGGGATGAGGTCAGGCGCCTCTCGGTCCCACCGATCTTCCTCCGCCTTGGCCAGCTTCAACTCCCCTTCATAGAAATCCTTCAGGGTGGCAATGCCAGCCAGGGCGTCCTTGCAAGCAGGGTCACCGCTGGCAGAAATTCGACGCCAGCCCTCCGGCGATAATTCCATTGCTTGGGCAAAACCCTCGATCCATAATTCCCAGAGCGTCTCGTCGCTTCGCGTGTCCATCTCAAAAACCGGAGCGAAGTCACCTGGGCGATTGAGTGAGCCCAGAATCTGATTGTAGTGCAGCATCACCAAATCAATGAAGCGCTTCAATGTGGCCGCGTCCCCAAATTCTGGCGCGCCTTCGCCATCCTCACCGGCCCATATGATCTTGAGCCATTTCTTCGGCATGATCATGTCTGGGCTGACGATAATCCCAGTCAAGAACCCGTCCATCTGTGACAACAGCATGGTGTCATCCGGCATCTCCAGAAGCAGCTTGTCGAGCTCTTCAAGGTAGGGCGGAAGCGAATCCATAGCCACGCCATATCGCAAATTCGAGCGAACGTCACCGGCATGATCCTTGTCTGCTCATCCCGTCAATTTGTGTGTCATGGTGCGAATTTTCCTTTTCAGACCACAGCGCCGATGGCAGACTGTAATAGGCATTGGAGATGTCTCATGCGAACAGTCGGCCTCACGGAATTGGTTCAAAGATACCGCACAACCGTGGCTACAAATCGGAAGTTCCTCGCCATCTGGCAGGAACGCAACATGCATCTTTGGCAGAAGAACATGGATGGCAGCGAAACAGATTTAACCGAGCAGTCAGTTCTCCTGTTACGAGAAAACATCGACCTTCTAAGCGAACTGATTGATAAGTATGATCGTGGGCAGCTATAAAATCCAACTTTCCCCACTTGGAAGCCACCCGCACTCAATGCGATAAGCAGTTAAACAAAGCACCTCAGCAACAAACGAGGTAGCTCATGAATATCTATCGCATCAGTGACATTACTATCCAACCGATCGACGTGATCGCCAAAGACCGCGATCAAGCGGCGAACCTGTTCCTCTTCTCGCTGCGATCTGGACTGGGAAACTGGCCGGATGTCGACTTTGCCGTCGCGGAATGGACGCAGAAACGCATCAGGAAGCATGACGAAATTCGGCGATGGGCCGATGAGGGGAAGTCCGGCACCGTATGGTCAGTTGACGATGGGCAAGGCTGGGAGCACGTCAGTAGGGACTTCGATCTGTTCTAGCGGTCTATCGTCCGTCCCACCGGGGCAACTCGGTGGTGACGGTCGCGACAGACATCGATGTCCTAGGACGGCTAGAATCGGTCCAACAGGGTGGCGCCGATTGGTGGGGCATTTCCTGGCTCACGTGGAGGACGCCGGATACGCTTCCGCCGCTATCTGCGCGATTGTAGGCTAACAGATTGATCAGATCATGTCGGTGTTGACAGATGGAATGTTTGGCTGCGGACTGTGACGCTCCGGAATGTGTGAGAGGGAATCGTTTCGAGAGTACTATACTCGGGGCTAGCGCCGTTAGCCGGTCTTTGAATGCCACTAGGCTGCGAAACACACGGGCCAGTCTGTGGATAGGAGTTAGATAATGAATCC
>JBDUBN010000042.1:0-11800 GCA_040004085.1 Novosphingobium sp. | reverse complement strand
GGCGACGAGTGGAAATATCGGAAGGGGCTGGTCGGTTTGCGAGGTTGAGGCATGCAACCGCCCTACCGAATAAGGCTCGCATCACCAATCGGTGCATTTGCTTTGACAGCACCCTCGGCGCCACTGAAGCTGCTGTTCGACAAAGCAAGCCCGGCCGATCTGTTCGCGCAGGTGATCCAGCCAATCGAATGGACGGGGACACTTAAAGCTGTACATCGGCGATTGCAACCATCGCAAACGTGATAACGAGGTGCGTTCGGTTGTGTGTCCGGTTTGATGTTTGGCAATCTGGGGGAGTCCCCGAAACAGGATGGCCCTGCTCTTGTCCAATCAGCTCGATGCTCCGTCAATGATTCTGGCCGCCGAGCGTGCAACCGGCCTTGGCGACTGGGGCGGCGACCTGTTCAGCCATCCATTTTCGGTTTTGATCGAAGACCTGAACCACCACGCGCAACTGAATGACTTAGGCAAGGCACGCGCATACCGCCGCCTGATGGACAGCCTCGAAAGCCGGTTGCGGCTGGTCGAGGATCGCAAGCGGTTCCCGGGGGTTGCCGACGAAAAAATCGAAGCGCCGATCATTGTTGCGGGTCTGCCGCGGGCTGGGAGCACGTTCTTTCACAACTTGCTGTCGGCCGATCCGGTCAATCGCTCGCCGATGACATGGGAGATTTTCTACCCTTCTCCGCCGCCTGACCCCGCCAGCTATGCGAGCGACCCGCGTATCGACCGGTGCGCTGAGGCTCTGGACTTTGAGGGGTTCACATCACCAGATTTGCAGAAGATCCATCCTTTCGATGCGCGGCGGCCCGAGGAATGCAATTTCATGTGGGAGCTGAGCTTCCTCACGGTCAACTACATGGCCTTTTGGAACGTCCCCAACTACACTAGGCTGCTGTTCGAAACCGACATGACGCCGGTTTATGAGGAGGAGCGCAAGCTGCTCCAGCACCTGCAATCCCGGATGAAGGGCGAGCGCTGGGTGCTCAAGACGCCTGCGCATAATCTATGGATCGATACGCTGTTCAAGGTGTTTCCCGATGCCCGGATCGTGCTGTGCCACCGCGATCCGGCTAAGGTATTGGCGTCGCTTTCCAATAATCTCGCTGTTAACCGGTCATTGTTTTCCGATGTGGTGCCGGGCGGCAGCTTTGGCATGCTGGACATGCAGGCGCGCGGGATGCGCAATGTCGCGGCCAAACGTGCCGAGCCCGGTATGGCGGCCCAGTTTTTCGATGCCCACTTTGTCGAGGTTCAGGCCGATCCTCTAGCGGTGCTACGGCGCTGCTACGACCAATTCGGTGTCGCGATTTCCGACGATCGCATGGCGGCTATCGGCGACTGGATGGAGGCGGACCGCAAGGCGCACGCTCTGGGAGGCACCCACAGCTATGAAATGGAGAGCTTCGGCCTTGACTATGAGCAGGTCGACGCGGTGATGGGTGATTACATCCGCGACTTTGGCGTGGCGCTGGAACGCGAAGGGTTCCAGCCATGAAGCCGGACATGGGCCAGATCTTCCATATCGGCTATATTGTGCCCGATCTGCTGGCCGCGATGCAGTTCTGGGTTGCGGAAATGGGTGTCGGCCCGTTCCATGTCCAGCGCCACGGCGACGCCACCGGGGAACGTATCACCTGGCACGGCGAGCCAATGCCTGCCGATTTCCTGGTCGGTAAATCGACTGGCGACGTAGACATCGAACTGATCGCCATGAACGGGGATTTTGCCTCCCCCCATCGCGATTACCTCCGCGCCAATCCGCATGGCGGTGCGCACCATCTCGGCCTGCTGGTCGATGATTTCGATGCCGCGATTGCAGACCCGGAGATCGCGGCCCGCATTATCACCATTGGCCACCACAACGGCATCCGCACGGCCTATTTGGAGGGCGGGATGATGGGCACCACGATGCTCGAACTGATCGAGACGGTTCCGATGATGCGCGAAAAGCTGGCGGCGGCCAGGGCGGCCTCACAGGCATGGGATGGCCGCGATCCGATCCGCTATGCGTCTGCCGAAGTCGAGGCTTTGGTAATGGCGAATGCGCGTGATTGAGGCCGCGATCACTGCACGCAATGCCGCTGTCGCGCGCGCGCGCAGCAAGGTTCTGGCATCGCCGTGGGCAACGAGCGAAACGGAGATTGCGCAAGGTCTATACTGGATCGAGATGCTCCAGAGTTTCGCATTCAACATCTATATGGCACCGCGCCACCATTTGCCGCGTTTCTACAGCCACAGCATTTTCCTCCCCTACGAATTGAGCTTCGGTGCACCGTGCGCCGATTTTCACTATCGCTGGGCCTTTCTCGACGGTCGGCGAACCTACCGCATTCACGGGCGGCGGGGTACGGGTCGCTGGACCGAATTCCAGGCGCAGCGCGGCTTTTGGGGGGATGCGGATCAAACTCGGCTGGCGAACTGGGATTTCGGCGATTTTGAATTTCCCGAGGATGGCAGCTTTGAGATTATCGCTTCGCCAACCCGCCATGAAGGCAACTGGATGGAGCTGGATCCCGCCTGCCACAATATCACCTTGCTGGGCAGGGACACGCTTTATGACTGGGCCAATGACGCGCCGGTCGAACTCCACATCGAATGCGTTGACGCCCCGGACCTAGGAATTGCCCTTTCGCTGGATGAGATTGACCGGCGCACGCGGGCCATCGGCGTTCTGACGGAGTTCACCGTTGATTTCTTTCTCGGCATGAACGAGAAAATTGCGGCGGGCGGCATGAACTGCTTTCACCAGTTCGGGGTTGGGCATGCCGACCAGGTCGGTGGCAATCCGCGCGCACAATATGTCCATATGCTCTATGAGATTGCGCAGGACGAAGCACTGGTGATCGAGGCGGCAGTTCCGCACAACTGTCGTTATTGGTCGTTGATGCTACACGATCCGTGGTGGCAAACCAGTGAGTATGCCGCCCATCACTCCTGCCTCAACGGCCATCAGGCGCGGCCTGACAGCGACGGCAAGGTACGCATGGTGATTGCGAAGGATGATCCCGGCGTGGCCAACTGGCTCGACCCTGTCGATAATCTGAGAGGTCTGGCGCAGTGGCGCTGGTATCTGTCCGACGACGCGGCGTTGCCGGTCGTGCACAAAGTGAAAACGGCAGATTTGCCGGCATTTTTGCCGGGTTCCACACCAAGGGTTAGCCCCGAAGAACGGGCCGGGATCATCGCGGATCGCAAAAAGGCAATCGACCGTCGATTTGGATTTTAGGGAGATAAGACGATGGGTGTGCTGGATGGAAAGGTCGCGCTGATAACCGGTGGCGGGCAGGGCGTTGGGCTGGGCATCGCCACTGCCTTTGCCAGGGCTGGCGCATCGATCATGCTGACCGGACGCGACGGAGACAAGCTGGAAAGAGCGGCGGCCTCGCTGGATTTGGCGGGCGGCGAAGTGGCCACTCTGGTGGCCAATGTTGCACAGCGAGCCGATGCCAGTCGGTCTGTCGCGGCCACGGTCGAGCGCTTCGGACGGCTCGATTGCCTTGTCAACAATGCCCAAAGTACTGTCCACGGGGTTCCCCTTGCCGATCTGGATGACGATCAGATTGCGCTGGTGATGGGATCGGGCCTGATGGGCACAATCTATCACATGCAGGCGGCCTATCCCCACCTTAAGGAGCGCGGCGGGTCGGTGATCAACTTCGGCTCTCGCGAGGGCATTCACGGGGGCAAGGGCTTTGGAGCCTATGCCGCAACCAAGGAAGGCATTCGAGGTTGGTCCCGCGTGGCGGCGCGCGAATGGGGAGCAGACAAGATCCGGGTGAATGTCCTGTGCCCCGCCGCGCTCAGCCCGGCAGCCAACGACTATCTTGAGAACAACCCTGAGCACGCGAAAGCCTATCTGGCGACGATCGCGCTGGGCTATTTCGGTGACCCGGCGGGCGACATCGGACCGATCGCGACGTTTCTTGCCAGCGATGACAGCCGCTATTTGACCGGCCAGACGCATAACGCCGACGGCGGGCAGGAGATGCTTTAATGACCGACCTGATCGTCCCGTCGCGCGGCGATTTCCAGTGGCTGGGCATGAGCGGTGCCTTTGAACCCACCGTCGAAGGGCTTGCCTCCTCACGCGGCTATATGGGACTGGTGCCCGAGGCGACCTATCCGTGGGGCACGTTCCGCGATGCCCACGGCAAGGTTTACATCTTCATGCGGCGGCTACCCTTCGACGGCTTGATCGAGCCGCCCAAGCTTGCGGGAGTCCGAAATACCATCGGCAGGCGCGCGGTGCTGTTTTCCCAGAATGACGCAGGCGAATTGGAAGTGCATCCGGCATCGATGGCAAGCGGCTATAATACCGACGTTATCGTGGAGAATGACGCCGACTCACTGGTCTGGCGGGCTGACGAAGTTGATGAAAGACGGCGCGGTCTGTATGCGACCTATTGCGCCGATCATCTCCATTACCGTGAAGACGGGCTGATTGATGTTTCGGGGCCCTCGCTCAAGCCGGGGCTGCAATGGTATCTTCCTGGCCGCGACGATGGCCTGCTCTACACCAGTCAGACCTTCAAATGCGACGGCACTATCGTCGGTGTTCCGGTCAGCGGATACTTGTTCATCGAACAGGCATATATGCGCGAAGGCGGGGTGCTTTATGCGGTCAATGATGTGTTGGTCGGCGCGGAGACCCATCTCACCTGGTATAGCTGGGCTACCGAATGGGACGATGGGGAAACCGAATTTGGCCACTTCATTGTCGGGCATGACCGTCTGGGGATCGGCATTGCGTCCAATCAAAAGGGGCTGACGGTGCGATCATCGACAGTCGACTGCCGGGTAACGCGAAACGCGGACGGCTGGTCGGACCGGGTCGATCTCGATGTGGATGGCGAAGCCTGGGAGATCATCCAGCCCAGGGAGCTTCGCATTCTACCGACCGGTCACACGCCTAATCGTCAGCAGGAGGCGCTTTGCCGCCGCGTCGGCGAAACCAGGTCGCCGGTCCGCTGGATGGCATGGGGTGAGACGGCGATGGGGCACGGTGATGCGCGCATGCAACGCTATCATCCGGGCTATCTGCCAGTGGCATAGTGAATGCGATGTTATCGTCAGATTTTGGTCTGCCACTTTACGTGGGACTATCAAACAATCGTTAGATTAGAGGGATGGCGCCAAGCCACCCTTAAGCTTTGACCTTATGGCCATGTCAACGACGTATTCTACTACGCCCTGATGGATCAGGTGGTGACTGTGTTCATCATCGGGGCAGGCGTCATCGCAATGGAAACGTCGCCCTCCATCGGTCTTCGCGTTGATAGCGCCTTCAATTTCCATCAGCCGATAACCTTCCCCGAAGTGGTCGATGCCCGGCTGCGCATCGGCAAGCTGGGCACCAAAAGTGTGCGATACGAGATCGGATTGTTCCTGGAAGGACAGGAATACCCCGTCGCTGCCCGGGCATTTCGTGCACGTTTATGTGGACCGGCATACGCGCAAGCGCGTCGAGCAGACGGACGAGCAGCGCGCGGCGCTGTTGCCGCTGCTGAGCGGCTGAACCGATCGCATCCACAATGCCCAATGCGCGGTCAGCGCCTCACTTGACAGTGTTAAGTTGATGCGGCAAGTTGTGTACGGAGCGGAATAACCGGAAAGTCAATCGAATGGCGAGCGTTGGAATTCGTGGTGCCGGTCGAACGGAGTTTGACCAGATATGGGGCGTGCGGCCGGAGTATTTTGCGTGCTTCATGGCAGACCATGATGCCTCGATCGCGCGGGTAGATCCTGTCCTGATCGAGTTGTGCCGCTTGCGGATGGGGACGATACTGGGATGCGAATTTGCCATGTCCTATCGCTACGGGCCGGCGATGGCGGCGGGTTTGGACGAGGCAAAAATCGCACTCATCCACCGCTATCCTGATAATCCCTTGTTCACGCCGCGCGAGCGGGCCGGTATCGAATTTGCTGAACAGTTTGCCATGCAATCGAGCAGCATCAGCGATGACGATGTCGCACGTCTGCTCGAACATATCGATGCGGAATCCTTCATCTACTTCGTCAAGGCGCTGAGCGTGACCGATCAACTGCTGCGCGGCACCGCCGCGTTCGGTATCGCCGCTTCCGCAGAGGTGCCCGAGGCGCTTGGCAAATTCGTTCCCGCGCAAGGACTTGCCTCGGCGCAAGTCGAAGCTGCCTGAAGAAGCTGTCCAAAGGAGTCCGATCATGGCGACAACACCGCGTATTCCCGCCGAGCTTGCTGCCGGCTTCCTGATGCTGGGGGGTGGCGAGGAAGCACCCGCCGCCCGCATCGCGATCCCGGGCGAACTGAGTCGGCTGGCCGGCATTCCGATTGCCAGCGAAGGTTCGATACAGCTCGATCCGGTGGTGCATGAGTGCATCCGGCTGTTCAACGCCCGTTATCAGGGATGCGAATATTGCCAGAATGCGCGGCAGGCGGTGGCAGTCCAGGCCGGCCTTGATGAAGACATGGTGTCCCAGCTCACCCGGTTTGAAAGCAGCAGCCTGCCCGATCATGTCAAGGCAGCGCTGCGCATAGTCGATCGCATCGCATCCGGCCCGCAGATGCTGACCGAGGAAGTGCTGAATCGCGCGCGGCAATTTTTCAGCGAGCAGGAGATCTGCGACATCATCATCCTTGCCTGCTTTACCACGAGCAGCAAAGTGGCGATCACATTGGGCGTAGATCCCGGCAAAGAAGCTTCGTCGCGGCTGTTTTATCCCACCGACGAGGCCTATCCTGAATCGCCTCAGCTTAAGGCGGCGATTGCCGATCTCGAACGGCGGGGTGTGCTGGTCGATGAATTGGGGCCGGGATACGATCCCATCGGAAGCCTGCCATCGCGTGCGTCAGCCGGTGCGGCCTGACTGCAATTCGTGATCGAACGTGTCGAGCAGGTAATCGAGGCCCAGACTGTAGTAGTCGATATAGGTGCGACCGGGCTGGCGGTGATCAAGGGTAATGTCGAGTTCGGGCCGTTCGCCCGGTACGGAGCTGACCAGCGTAGTGGGATCAATATAGAACGAGAAGATCGACAGGGCCGCATCGCACGCCTTGCTGTCAAAACCGGCGTCTGTGACGATGTCTGACAGGCATTTGCGCCAGATCTGCGCGGCCTCGCAATCGCGCCGCAGGATGAGGAAGCGCGCAAGGCCTGGCACATTATGCAGCAGTTCATTCTGGCGGAGCAGAAAGGCGCGCATCCGTACTTTCCAGTGCAGCGATGGGTCGGGCATACCCAGTGGTTCGAACAGGCGCTTGGCAACCAGTTCGAGCAGACTCGTCTTGTCCTTGACATGATAATAGAGCGCGGTCGCGGACACGCCCAGTTTTAACGCCAGCGGACGTAACGAAAAATCGTCGAACCCCTTGGCCAATGCCATGTCGGTCGCGACATTGACAATCGCAGCAAGCGTCAGTTCACCCTTCATTGCGCGACAATGCGGAAAATGTGGTGCGCAATCAAGTATCCCAGTTGATCGATGCGGCCATGATATCGGAAATATAGGGCGCATGTGCCATCATCCCGCCATCGACGGCAATAATCTGGCCGGTAACGAATTCCGATTCATCGGCCGCCAGAAACGCTGCCATTGCCGCGATGTCTTCCGGCTTGCCGAGACGGGGCGCCAGTGTATTTGCTTCCATGATCCCTAACATGGGTCCGTGGACATTCTTTTTTCCGCCCTCGGTGCGGATCAGGCCGGGGGAGATGGCATTGCAGCGGATGCCTTGCTTGCCATAGATGGTGGCGACATAGCGGACCAGATTGTCCACGGCTGCCTTGGACGTACCATAAGCGACATTGCTGATATCACCCGTGGCGCCCGAACCGGAACTGGTCATGATCACCGAACCGCCGCCTTGCCTGATCATGTGCGGAATGGCGTATTTGCAGCCGGCAAGATAGCCCCGCAGATTGACCGCGAAGGTCTTGTCCCAGATCGCGAAATCGATGTCGGTGGGCGTGGTGTCCAGCTTGATGATGTCCGGCGACATCAGGGCCGCGTTGTTGTAGAGAATATCGAGGCGACCAAAGGCCGAGACCGTCTGCGCAACCGCAGCTTCGATCTGCTGCACATCTTCAGCGTCGCAGCAAATGGCAATGGCGCCATCGCCAAGCTGCTTGGCCAGGGCCACAGCTCCGTCCATATTGATGTCGACGATGGCAAGGCGCGCGCCTTCAGCAACAAAGCGTTCGGCGGTCGCCTTGCCGATACCCGATGCGGCTCCGGTGATCATCGCGACCTTTCCGGTCAACCGTTTGCAATTGCTCGTGTGGCCCATATTCCGTCCTCTCGATTTTTGCGCACTTTACGCTGTTAAGGCCCGCGATCCCAATTTTCCAGGCACGGCATCACGCATGCGATTTGCAATTGGAGTCGATTGACCTTGACCGGTGGCATACGCACACCCTGCTATTTAACAACGTTAAGATGAGCTTCAATACGAGGCCAAATGGAGGGTGTCATGATCAGGATCGCCGCAATCAGAGTCCGTTTGCTTGTCAGCGCAGGCATTACGTTGATCTCGGTACCAGCTTTCGCGCAATCGGTGGCGCCCGCACCCGCCGAAGGTGACATTGTGGTGACGGCACAGCGCCGTGACGAAGGCTTGTCCAAAACTCCCGTATCTGTGGCGGTCGTTTCCGCCGATACGCTTGCCAAGGCGCAGGTTGTTTCCGAACAGGATTTGCGCCTGGCAACCCCCGGCCTGTCTGTTCGCGCCAGCATCAATGACAATCAGCTCAATTATTCGCTGCGCGGGCAGTCGCAGGATGCCAACAGCGAGACGCGTCCCGGCGTGTTGCCCTATATCAACGATGTGCAAATCGGTGGATCGGGTGGGTCTACCGCCTTTTATGATTTGCAGTCTGTTCAGGTGCTCAAGGGGCCGCAGGGCACTCTTTTCGGACGTAGCGCAACCGGCGGCGCGGTGCTGTTCGCCACCGCCAAGCCGACCGGCACGCTTGGTGGCTACGCCAGTATGGCCGTTGGCAACTACAATGCGCTCAAGGCGGAGGGTGCGCTAAACATGCCGCTGATCGGCGATCAGCTGATGGCGCGGGTTGCTGGATTCTATCAGGAGCGCGACGGGTTTCAGCGCAACCTGTTCAACAATCAGATCGTCGGTAACAAGAAGCGCGACGGGGTTCGCGGCAGCCTGACTGCGAACCTTGGCGGCATCCGCAACGAGTTCATGATCGATTATCTGCATTCGGACAGCCAGAATGTCGTTCCTGTGTTGAGCGGCTTGTATCAGGGGGCATTTATCCCTCTGGGCTATCTCTATGCCGGCACCGCGACACCGCTTGCCACCGCGACGGGACAGGCGACCCTGGCTGCGTTCGTTCCGCCGCAGTTCGCCCCGGCGGTTCCCGGTTTCTATAACGCCTATTTCGCTGCCCCTGGGCATCCCGTGGGCGGGCTTGCTTCGGTCCTTGCCGCCCAGCAGGCGCGGGGACCGTTTGTGGTCAATTCGGACGCTACCAATTTCTTCAAGCAGAAAAACCTGATTGTTACAAACACGACGAGTGTGGATCTTGGTGCGGAGACGACGCTCAAGAATATCTTCGGTTATACCTTGCTCAAAACCGCGAACACGGCGGATGGCGATGGTACGCCCTATACGATCGCCGCCAATGGTGTCGGTAACTCCACCAACGCCAAACGCATCAATGTACGCCAGTTTTCGGACGAATTGCAGTTGTCGGGCAAAGCATTCGATGCCGCTCTCGATTATGTCGCGGGCCTGTATTTCTCCGATGAGCGCCGCACAAATATCGAGCAATCACAATATTTCGACCTGATTTTTGGCGGCCAGAGCCAGACAAACGCCTTTGTCATCACTAACAAGACTTATGCCGCCTATGCGCAGGGCACCTACAAACTCAATGATGCCGGCCTCGCCACCACGATTGGCCTGCGCTACACCACTGAAAAGGTCGGCAAGACCACGCTTGCGGCCGACAGCTTTTATCAAGCGGTTGGGGGCGTCGCGCCTGCGGGCTATTCATTCGCGAAATCGGCGACATTCAACCGGCTTAGCTGGACCTTCGGACTGCAGGATCAGGTCAATTCCGATCTGCTGCTCTATGCCGTGACCCGGCGAGCCTACAAAAGCGGCGGCTTCAACGGCACAGTGCCGCCCAAAAATGCGGATGGCACTGCGGGCGGCGACGGTTTCAGGGCCGAGCGCGTTACCGATGTCGAACTGGGGACAAAGTTCAAGGGCAGCATAGGCGGGATGCCGGTGCGCACCAGCCTGTCGCTGTTCCATAACTGGATCAGCGACAGTCAGCGCGCCGCCATCACGGCGATTGGCGGAAACCCCACGGTCATCACCGTGAACGTCCCCAGCGCGAAAACTTACGGTGCCGAATTCGATGCGCAGATCAAGCCAGCGAAATGGCTGAGTCTGGGAGGCACTATCAATTACACGCATGCCGCTTTCGGTCAGAACACGGTCTTGGCCAATGGCATTCCGCAGAATTTCGACATGGTTCCGGACACACCCGAGTTTTCTGGAACCATCTATGCCGATATCAACTTTCCGGTGTCCAAAAACGTGAACGCCTTGCTGCATGGCGATGTCTATGCGCAAAGCCTCACCCACACTTCTTCGCAATCCGCGAACAACGCGGGCACCGATATTGGTGGATATACGCTAGCCAATTTCCGCGCCGGGCTTGAATTCAGCGAAGTTGGGCTTTCAATTACCGCGAACCTCAAGAACGCGTTCAACCGCACCTATTATGTCGGCGGCCTGCCGGTTGGTTCGATCTATCAGATCAACCTGCTCGTGCCTGCGGAACGGCGGACTGTCTCGGTCGAGGCGCGGCTGAAATTCTGATTTGCAAATTTGTACGCTACCCTTGCGCGTGAAGAGCCAAATCTGAATCGTCATTGCGAGGAGCGTAGCGGCGAAGCAATCCAGGGCAGTGCCCCTCCCTGGATTGCTACGCTTCGCTCGTAATGACGAGGAGTTGCCGAGAATACGCATCCCGCTTCTAGCAAACCTCGAACAGCCCCGCAGCGCCCATGCCTCCGCCGATGCACATGGTCACTACCACGCGCCTGGCCCCGCGCCGTTTGCTTTCTATCAGGGCATGACCAGTCAGGCGCGACCCGGTCATGCCGAATGGGTGGCCGATGGCAATGGAACCGCCATTGACGTTGATCCTGTCATTGTCGATCCCAAGCACGTCGCGGCAATAGAGCACCAGCACGGCGAAGGCTTCGTTGATTTCCCACAGGTCGATGTCATTTATTGTACTCGTCTTGCGCGGGGCGCGCTGCTCCAGCAGTTGGCGCTGCAGGTTACCTCAGCATAGACGATTCATCTGCGCAGCTCAGCGCATCGCTCATGCTCAGTCAACTCGGCTTCGACGCAGAGCCCGATCAGATCCTGCATTTGTCCATCCGGACATCGACAACGTCCTGGGGTCACGAGCCCCGCCTCCGGCTTGACCCTGCGACCGGAACGACGGCTGCAACCGATGCCAATCTCATCCAGCTGATCGCGCGGGCCTTCGCCACCCGCGATGAACTGCTTGGCATGAACCACGATCAGGTTGCGGCCATGCCGCCAGCGCAGCTTCGCCACACCGTGCGCACCGCCCGGCTGGCCTACCTCGCCCGCGATATCATCCGCGCCATCCTTGATGACCGCCAGCCGCGCCAGGTCACCGCGCACACACTCTTGCGGCTTGGCTCGCTGCCGCTGTCATGGGCCGAGCAGCGCCAGATGCTGGGATTCCCGGCCAACTAATACCAAGGTGCAGTGATCCTGACCTATGAGGATTGTCAGTCCCGTTTGCTG
>JBDUBN010000041.1:0-11828 GCA_040004085.1 Novosphingobium sp. | reverse complement strand
GCGGGCGGTTTCGCAGGCGAGCCGGGCTGCCTCTCAATTATGTTGGAAACCTCGGGTTCCGGGCGGATCGCCATTGTCGAACCGGGTGCGGATTGGCTAGGGCGTATGCCATGGACGTAACCTTACCCGCAGGCATCGACGATTTCCTCAGCGCGGCCGGTTGGACCGGCGCGACCATTGAGCCGCTGCCGGGCGACGCTTCGTTCCGCCGCTATTTCCGCATTCGCAAGGGTGATCGCACGGCCATGCTGATGGATGCGCCGCCGCCCAATGAAGACCCGGCACCATTCCTGCGCGCCGCCCGCTGGCTTGAAAACAACGGTCTACGCGCGCCGCGTATCCTGCACGAAGCGCCCGAGCGCGGGCTGGTGTTGCTCGAGGATTTCGGCACCGTGCGGATGCGTGATTATCTGGACGAATGGCCGGATGACGAGCGCGAGATCTATGTTGCGGCGATCAATGCGTTGAAAGAACTGCATTATCTACCCGGCGGTCCGTTCGTCGATTACACCAAAACCGAATATCAGCGCGAGGCGCGGCTGTTTATCGATTGGTATTGCCCGGCGCAAAACCTGTACGTCGACGGCAATGGCTGGACGGCCGCTTGGGACGAAGTCTTGGCGCCGATGATGCCACGCCAGCGCCCCGGCGTGTGCGTGCTACGCGACTATCATGCCGAAAACCTGATGCTGCTGGGGTCGCTGCACACGCAAGGGTTGCTCGATTTTCAGGACGCGCTGGTGGGCCACCGGGCCTATGATCTGATGTCGCTGTTGCAGGACGCACGGCGCGATGTTTCGCCCGAGCTTGAGGCGGAAATGCTCGACTATTACCTGTCCGACTACAAGGACGACGCCGACGAGTTCCGCGCCGATTATGCCCGGCTGGGCGCGCAGCGGAATGCCAAGATCGTTGGCATTTTCGTGCGGCTGTGGCGGCGCGATGGCAAGCCGCGCTATCTGGACATGATCCCCCGCGTCTGGGCGCTGCTGGAACGCGATCTGGCACACCCGGCGCTGGCCCCCGTGGCGGCGTGGTTTGACGCCAATATTCCGGCGCATTTGCGCAGTTCCGGCGGGGGTGAGTGGGCAGTATGAGCAAGGCTCCGCTCGCCTCGGATACGGCGATGGTCATGGCAGCGGGACTGGGCAAACGGATGCGCCCGCTCACCGCTTCGCGCCCCAAACCCATGGTGCAAGTGGCCGGGAAGCCGCTGATCGACCATAGCCTTGATCGTTTGGCAGACGCCGGAATTGCCCGTGCGGTGGTCAACGTCCACTATCTCGCCGACACGCTTGAGGCGCACCTTGGTCAGTATAAACGGCTGGACATCGTGCTGTCGGACGAGCGCGATCTGCTGCTCGAAACCGGCGGCGGCATGGTGCGCGCGATGGCGCATCTGCCCGATCCGTTTTTTTGCGTGAACAGCGACAACATCTGGCTCGATGGCCCGCGCAGCGCGTTCCACGAACTCAGCACCGCGTGGCAGCCCGAAACGATGGACGCGCTGCTGTTGATGGTGCGGCACCCGGCGGCGCATAACTATGTCGGCAAGGGCGATTTCCACATGGACGGGCTGGGCCGCATCAGCCGTCGCCGCAATGGACGGGTCGCGCCTTACATCTACACTGGCATTCAGCTTGTTTCGCATCGCCTGCTGCGCGATGCTCCGGAAGGGCCATTTTCCACCAACGTGTTGTGGAGCCGGGCGATTGAGGAAGAGCGGCTTTACGGCTGCGTTCACACCGGCGAATGGTTTGAAGTGGGTGAACCGGGGGCGATAGCGCCCACCGAGGCTCGGCTTTCAGGTGGCTGAAAAAAGCGCGACTGAGCGTTCTGGCCCGCAGGTCTATTCCATCGCCGCGCACCGGGGCTTTGCCGATGCGCTGGTTGCCGGGCTGATCCCGCGCTACTCCGACGCCAATGTAGGCTTGGCGCGGTTGACGCTGCTGCTGCCCAGCCGCCGCGCGGTGCGCACTGTGACCGAGGCATTCGTGCGGCTTTCGGGCAAGGGTCTGCTGCTGCCCCGCATGGCTGTGGTGGGCGACCTTGATCTGGACGAAACGCTGGGGCCGCTGCTCGATCCGCTGGGGGCGGGGGCTGATATTCCTCCCGCCGCCGATCCGCTGCGCCGCTGGTTGCGGCTGGCCGAATTGCTGCGCGATGCCAAGGCTGACCGGGCGGCCTCAACCCCCGCGTTGCTGCGCGAAGCCTTTGAAATCGGTCGGACAATGGACCGACTGTCGATCGAGGGGATTGAGCTTGGCGATCTGTTGCAGGACCGCATTGCCGGGATTGTCGGCGATCTGGCCGAGCACTGGAAACACACGGCGCGCACCTTTGCCGTGGTTCAGGCGCACTGGCTGGCGGAACTGGCGGCGCGCGGAGAAATTGATGCGCCAGTCCGGCGAAACCTGCTGTTCGCCGCCGCTGCCCAGCGTTGGCAAGCCAGTCCGCCGGTACACCCTATCGTTGCGGCGGGCGTGACCAGCGCCTCGCCTGCGCTTGCCAAGCTGCTGCGGGTCGTCAGCGAAACCCCGCGCGGGGCGGTGATTCTGCCCGATCTGGACCTGACGCTGGACGATGAAACGTGGCAGGCGCTGGGTACGGCGGGCGCTCCTGAAAACCGGGAAGATCCGCCGTTTGGCGGCGCCGATGCGGTCACTCATCCGCAGTACCACCTCAAGCTGCTGCTGAACCGGATGGGCGTGGCGCGCGGGGAAGTGCAGGCGTGGCACCGGTCGGGCATTGCCGCAGCGCCACCCGAACGCAGCCGCGCAATCTCGAACCTGTTCCTCCCGCCGGAGCAAAGCGCGCGGTGGGTCAAGCTGCCCTCTGAGCAGCGCCGCTTGTCCGCAGTGCGCTTGATGGAAACCGCCCATCCCGGCGAGGAAGCGCAAGCCATCGCGGTGCTGATCCGTGAGGCGCTGGAAGTGCCCGAACGCCGCGTGGCACTGGTTACGCCGGACCGGGCGCTGGCCGGGCGGGTCGTTGCGCATCTGGAGCGATGGGGGGTGGTCGCCGACGATACCGCGGGCCAACCCTTGCCGCAAACGCCTGCCGGAAGGTTGTTCCTGCAACTGGCGGAAATTATGACGACCCGCGCCGCGCCGGTGCCGCTGATGGCGTTTCTGGGGCATCCGCTGGCTGGCCACGGGTTTGCTGACGGGGGCAGGGCGGCGTGGCTCGATCATGCCCGCGCGCTGGATCTCAAACTGCGCGGACCGAGGCCGGGACCGGGGCTGGAGCCTCTCCGCGTGATGGTCGTGGAGATGGAAAAGCGTCGTCCTGGTATCGGTGCGTGGTGGAGCGCGGTCGAGGCGGTGCTGGAGCCGTTGCTCGATTTGCCCGAGGGGACGTTGCTTGCCGACGCGCTCGATACGCTGGCCGCATCGGCAGAGCTTTGCAGCGACGGGCGCGTATGGGGGCAGGCCGATGGCCGCGTGCTCACGGGCTTTGTTGAGGAACTGCGCGAACCTGCCCGCAGCGTCGGCACCCGGATCGACCCCGCCGACCTTGCCACCATGTTGCGCGACGCGATGGAGCGCAATGCCGTCCGTCCGCCGTGGGGCAGCCACCCGCGTATCGGCATTTACGGGCTTATCGAAGCCCGCATGAGCCGGGCCGATCTGGTGATCTGCGGCGGGCTGACAGAGGGCGTCTGGCCCGCCAAGCCCGCACCTGATGCGCTGCTGGCTCCGGCGGTCCTGCGCGCATTGGGCGTTCCGGGCGCGGATTTCCGGATCGGGCTTTCGGCGCACGATCTTGCCGCTTCGCTGGGCGCGCCAGAAGTGGTGCTGAGCTATGCGTCGCGCGATGCCGCTGGTCCGGCGATCCCGTCGCGCTTTGTCCTGCGTGTACGGGCGATGCTGGGCGAGAAACTGCTCGACGATCACCGCGAAAAGCGGGCGGTGGACCTGGCGCGGGCACTGGGCGATCCGCCGACTATAGCCTCGCATCCGCGTCCGGCGCCATGCCCCAGTGCGGAGCAGCGCGACGTGGCGATCAGCGTCACCGCGCTCGACCGGTTGCGCGGCGATCCATACCAGTTCTACGCCAGCGAAGTGCTGCGGCTGCGCAAGCTGGACAATCTGGATGCCGATCCGTCCGCCGCTTGGAAGGGTACAGCGGTCCACGCGATCCTTGAACGCTGGCACAAGGAAGGTGGCGGGCTGCTGCCAATCGCCGAGGAAGAATTGGCCAAGATGAGCGCTCATCCGCTGGTGCGCGGGCTGTGGTGGCCGCGTTTGGTGGCGGGTTTGCAATGGATCGAAGCGCAAGTCGCTGGCCAGCAAGCGGCGGGCCGCTCCGTTCTGGCCAGCGAGGCCAAGGGCGAGATGACATACCGGGGCGTTAAGCTGACTGGCCGCGCTGACCGGATCGACAGGCTGGCAGACGGCACTTTGGCGGTGGTGGATTACAAGACCGGCGCACCCCCTTCCGGCACCATGGTCGCCAAGGGCTTTGCGCTGCAATTGGGCCTGATCGGCATGATGGCGCGTGACGGAGCGTTCCCCGGCGTGGCGGGTGAGCCGACCCGGTTCGAGTACTGGTCATTGCAGAGCAGTAAAAGCGAGACCGGGTTCGGCAAGATGGAAGAGCCCATTCTGGAGGGCCGCAAGAAATCCGGCATCCCGCGTGAGGATTTCCTGCCCGAAACCGAACGCTATCTGGCCGAAGCCATCGACTATTGGATCAAGGGCGAGGGGCCGTTCACTGCGCGGCTAAACCCCGATTACCCGGCCTACAACGACTACGATCAGCTCATGCGGCTCGACGAGTGGCAGGCGCGCAGTGAGCATCAGACGTGAGGATCAGACGTGAGTAAAGTCTATCCCCTCTCGCCAAACCAGCGCGGCGCGGTTGATCCGTCCGAGACCGTTTGGCTCAGCGCTTCGGCGGGCACTGGCAAGACGCAAGTGCTTTCCGCGCGGGTGTTGCGGCTGCTGCTGCAGCCAGAGGTCACGCCCTCGCAAATCCTGTGCCTGACGTTCACCAAGGCGGGGGCGGCGGAGATGGCCAATCGGGTCAACGAAGTGCTCGCCAACTGGGTACGCATGGGCGACACCGAACTGTACAGCGAGCTTGGCCACATCGGCGCGCCCAACGATCCCAAGACCCGCGACCGCGCGCGGACGCTGTTCGCAGCTGTGCTCGATTGTCCCGGCGGCGGTTTGCGGATCGACACGATCCATGCCTTTGCTCAATGGCTGCTGGCGGCGTTCCCCGAGGAGGCCGACCTTGCCCCCGGCACCCGCGCGATGGAAGATCGCGACCGGGTGCTGCTATCGCGCGAGGTGCTGTCCGGCCTACTGCTCGATGCCGAAGCGCACGGCGACCACGCGTTTCTGGTTGCGCTGAAGGCCATGTCGCTGCGTATGGGCGGCGAGGATGTCGAGCGTTTTATGCTGCGCTGCGCCGATGCGCGCGATGTGTGGTTCGACACTGGCACGTGGATACCGCCGCTACTGCGCCAGGTGAACCGACTACTCGGTCTGGACGAGGACGCCTGCGAGGATGGGCTGGCGGACCTCTGCGGTGACGACCAGTTTGATACCCTGTCGCTCCGCCACTGCATGGCCACATATGCCGAGTGGCAGACGGCGACTGGTGCCAAGGCGACCGGGCTGCTCAGCGATTGGTTGCTGTCAGATTGCGCTGTGCGGCTGGCGGAACTGGACGGCCTTTACAGCCTGCTGATGACCGCCGACGGTCTGGTGCGTAATCGCAAGGCGCTGGAAAAGATCGACCCCGGCGCGGTCGAGGCAGCAGAGCGCGCGGCGACCTGCATTGCCACGATCACCCAACGCCGTGCCTTGATCAAGCTCGCCGGGTTCCTCACCCCGGCACTGACTCTGGGCCGCAGTTTCGCGCTGGCGTGGGATGAGGCGAAGAAGCGCGAAGGGCTGATCGACTTCAACGACCAGATCCGCCGCGCCGCCGATCTGCTCAACCGCAGCGATCTCGCCGAATGGATCCGCTATAAACTTGACCGCCGTTTCGACCACATCCTGATCGACGAGGCGCAGGATACCAATGCCTCGCAGTGGGAGATTATCAACGCGCTGACCGGCGATTTCTTTGCCGGGGCGGGGCAGCATGGCGACCTGCTGAGGACGCTGTTTGTGGTCGGCGATTACAAGCAGGCGATCTTCCGCTTTCAGGGGACCAGCCCCGAAAACTTCAAGAATGCACGTGATCTGGTGAAGAAGAAGATGGCCGGGGCGGCGGAGAATGCTGACCGATTGCGTGATCGCACTAACGTCCGGGATTTGCAGGAACTTGGGCTGGACCAAAGTTTCCGCACGGCAAACAGCATCCTCAATTTTGTCGATCAGACCATCGCCCATATCGGGCCGGAGCGGTTTGGCCTGGCAGATAAACCCGAAGCACATGTGGGCGAGGAACGTCCCGGCTTGGTCACGTTGTGGCGTCCCATCGGGATGGACCCGGGCGAAGACGCGCACGCCTATGACAACGACAACAATGATGGCGAAGAGGGGGAGGAGCAAGCCAACTGGTTCTCAAAACCGGACCGCCAGCTAGCCGACCGCATCGCCCTGCAAGTGCGCGCGTGGATGGATCGCGGCTTTCCGCTGATCAAGGGCCGTCACCGCCGCGCCACGGCAGGCGACGTGATGATTTTGGTGCGCAAGCGCAAGGACTTGGCCGGGCTGATTGTCGCCCGTCTGCATGCTCACGGCGTAAAGGTCGCGGGCGTTGACCGGTTGCGGTTGGGCGCGCCGCTGGCGGTAAAGGACCTGATCGCGGCGCTGCGCTTTGCGGTACAGCCGATGGACGATCTCAGCCTTGCAAGTTTGCTGGTTTCGCCGCTGATTGGCTGGAGTCAGGCGCAATTGCTAGCGCATGGCTGGCGCGGGAAGAACGTGCCGCTGTGGGACCATCTGCGCGGGTTACGCGATCCTGATGTTGCGGGCGCGGTCGGGCAGTTGCTCGAACTGCTGGGCAAGGCCGATTTCCAGCCGCCGCAAGCTTTGCTCCATTGGCTGCTGGTCGGCCCGTGGCAGGGGCGGCGCAAGCTGGTGGCGCGGCTGGGGCGTGAGGCGAACGATCCCATCGACGAACTGCTCAACGCCGCTCACGCCTATGCAACCAGCGACTGCCCCAGCCTGGCGGGCTTTCTCAGTTGGTTCGACGCAGGCGACGGCGAACTGAAGCGCGAGGCTGAAAACGGCGGCGATATGGTGCGGGTGATGACCGTCCACGGCGCCAAGGGTTTGCAGGCACCCATCGTCATTCTGGCCGACGCGGCGGACGATCCGGCGCGCTCCATGCCTGCCGTGCTGGAACTGGAAGACACCCCGCCGTCCGGTTTGGAGCATATGTTCGTTGCCCCCAAATTACCGTTGCCAGGCCTGCGCAAGGCTGAGCGGTTCGGGCGGATTCTTGACGAGGAGAACCGCGTCAAGGCCGAGGAGCGCGAGGAACATTGGCGCTTGCTCTATGTCGCGATGACCCGTGCGGAGGAGGCGCTGTTTGTCACTGGGTCGCTGCTGCCGCGCGAGTTCGAAGTAGCGCCGGAAAGCTGGTTCGCCATGCTGGCAGGGGCGCATGCCAATGTGACCGGTTCGGTGCAATGGATCGAAGACCCGTTGTGGGGCGCGCGGCTGGAGCATGGTAGCCAACCTACTTTGCCGCCGGTCAGCGCCGAATCGCTGGATTTGCCGCTGCCACCTCCGTTGCCGCGTTGGCTGGAATCCGCTGCGGGCCTGGAACCGCGTCCGCTGCGGCCGCTCGCGCCTTCGTCGCTGGGTGAGGACCATGCCTCCGATCCACCGCTGCCGCCGGGAAGTTTCGGCGATGCGGCGCGGCGCGGAACACTGATCCACAAGCTGCTGGAACGCTTGCCCGAACTGGCTGAACCGGATCGTGAAGGTGCTGCCCTGCGCTGGCTGACGCGCACGGCGGCTGACTTGACCGAAGCTGCACGTGCCGAAATGACCGCCTCGGCGCTCAACGTGCTGGCGCAGCCTGATTGGGCCGAACTGTTCTCCGCCGACGCGCTGGCCGAAGTGCCGATTGCTGCTTTGGTGGGTGAGCGGGTGGTGGCCGGCACGATTGACCGGCTGCTGATTACGCCGGATCGAATCCGCCTCGTCGACTACAAGACAGCCCGCCGCCCGCCTGCCTCACTGGCAGAAGTACCTATCGCGATCCTGCGGCAGATGGCGGCATACGTTGCCGCACTGGAAACCGCATATCCGGGCAGGGCGGTGGAAGCCGCACTACTCTATTCGCAAACGCCTGCGCTCATAGCCATAACCGCCGAAGTGATCGCGGCGCACAAGCCTGAGTTGATCGCTCCGCAAGAATCCTTTTGACCAGGCCGGTTGCGCCGAGCTGCCAAGCGCCTAAATATGTCCTTCGATAAAAGGAGCATTTGATGTCCACCATAGCCGTTACCGACGCCAGTTTTGCCGCTGACGTGATCAATTCCGACAAGCCGGTGCTGGTCGATTTCTGGGCCGACTGGTGCGGGCCGTGCAAGATGATCGGGCCGTCGCTGGAGGAAATTTCCGACGAACTCGCGGATTCAGTGACAATCGCCAAGATGGACATCATGGAGAACACCACAGTCCCCGGCGAAATCGGCGTGCAGTCGATCCCGTTGATGATCCTGTACAAGGGCGGCAAGGAAGTTGCCCGAAAGCTGGGCGCGGCACCGAAAAGCCAGCTTAAGGGCTGGCTGGAAAGCGTTCTCTAAATCCTTGCCATCCGCTCGGCCAGTTCGTCCCACAGGGCCGGGCTGGCCGCGCCGAGCAAGCCGGGGCGCAAATGTTCGTCAACACGGTAGGCTGAGCCATCCGGTCTTGCTGCTTTGCCGCCAGCTTCATTAAGCAGCAGCACTCCGGCGGCGTGGTCCCATGCCAGCGTGCGCTCGAATATTGACACGTCGTTCTGACCCAGCGCCAGTCGTGGCCATTGCTCGGCGGCGCAGCGCGGGATATCGACGCAGGTGTAGTACGGGGCGATGCCGGTGCGCAGCGCCTCGCGCTTGGCGGGATCGGCGAACACCAGCGAAATCGCGGCGATTGGCGGATTTGCGCCACTGGACCGGGCGGTGATGCGTTCGTCGCCCAGATAGGCACCCCGGCCAAGATGCGCGTGGCAAAACCGCCCGGTCAGAGCGTCATAGATCCAACCGGCAATCGTCTCGCCCCCTTCGGCCAACGCGACCAGCACACCAAACGGCGGCTTGCCAGCAGCGAAGTTGTTGGTGCCGTCGAGCGGGTCGATGATCCAGCACAGCGCATCGCCCAGTCGGTCCATCACGGCGGGATCGGCATGGGCGGCCTCTTCGCCAACAATTGCCGCTTCGGGGAGCAGCTTTGCCAGCCCTTCGGTCAGGATCGCTTCGGCTTCGTGATCGGCGACTGTGACGACATCATCCACTGCCTTGGACACAATTTCACTCGAAGAAAGGCGCTGGTAATGCGGCAGGATCGCCCGCTGCACCGCATCGTGCATCAGGGCGCGGACGCCCCTTGTCAGCGCGTCGGTCAACTGCGGTAGTCCGCGTTTATCGAGATGTAGCCGTGCGTCAGGTCACAGGTCCACACTGTGGCGCGGCCTTGGCCGAGGCCGATGTCGACCTCGATGGAAATCTCGCGCCCTTTCAGGTGTGCGGCGACCGGGCCTTCGTTATATTCCGCGAGCGGCTGGCCATCGCGCGCGGCCCACACCCCGCCAAAGCCGATGGACAATTTGTCACGGTCGGCCGGTTCGCCAGCCTTGCCGACCGCCATAACGACACGGCCCCAGTTGGCATCCTCTCCGGCAATCGCGGTCTTGACCAAGGGCGAATTGGCGATGGAAAGGCCCAGCTTGCGGGCGCTTTCGTCACTGACCGCTCCGCTGACCGACACCGCGATAAACTTCTGCGCGCCTTCGCCGTCTCGCACTACCAGATGCGCAAGCTGGCGGCAGACGTCGCTCAACGCTGCGGCGAAGGCATCGGTTCCGGGGCTGTCGAATGACGCCAGTGGCGCATTGCCCGCTTTGCCGGTGGCGAAGGCGAGAACCGTGTCGCTGGTCGAGGTGTCACTATCGACGGTAATGCAATTGAACGTGTGCACATTGGCGGCGGATAGCAGCGCTTGGAGGAAAGCGGGCTCAATCGCCGCGTCGGTGAAAACATAGCCGAGCATCGTCGCCATGTCGGGCGCGATCATACCGCTGCCCTTGATGATTGCCGCAAGGGTGACGGTCTTGCCGCCGACAACTGCCTGCGCCGTTGCGCCCTTGGCAAACGTGTCAGTGGTGCCGATGGTCTGCGCCGCCTGCTCCCAGGTGCAGGGCGGCGCGGTGAGGGCGGCGGCGATCCCGGCGCGGGCCTTGTCGATGGGCAGCGGCACGCCGATGACGCCGGTGGACGAGACGAAAACCTGTTCAGCCGCGCAGCCAAGATGGCCGGAGACCATGGCTGTGATCGCCTCCACGGCTTCGCGTCCGCGATATCCGGTGAAGGCGTTGGAGTTCCCGGCGTTGACCACTAATGCCCGCGCGCGGCCTTGCTGCACCGCCTCGCGCCCCAGTTCGACTTCGGAGGAGCAGCACACGTTGCGGGTGAATACGCCCGCGACGGCCGTGCCCTCAGACAGTTCGACATAAGTCAGATCGCAGCGGCCCCAGTCCTTGTATCCGGCGCGGACAATGCGCGGCGTGACCCCGGCGATCATTGGCATGGTGGGGAAGGGGACAGCGAGGGGGGAAATGGCGTCAGACATGCCAACAGCGACTAACGCCCCGGCCTGTCAGGTCAAGCAATGTCCTGTCAGGTCAGGTAACTGGTACGGCTTTGCGCGTTCGCAACAGCGGTCTGCCCGGCCGCCACGTCTGGATATTGGTCTGTGCCACCAGCAGCGCAGCGAGCAATGCAGTGCCGACGCCTACAAAATAGTGCAGCTTGTCATTTCCCAACAGGGCAACCCCCTGCATGATGGGGAAGTGGACGGCGTAGAGCGGGAACGACATATCCCCCAGCGCCGCCAGCCACTTGCGCGCACCGAGCGGCGCGGCAACTTTGGTGGCCAGCCAGAATGCGGCGGGCAGCAAGACCATGATCGCCAACAAGTCTCCCAGCGGCCAGTCAAGCCCTGAGGCGCTGAGACCTAGCAGGATTAATGTTGGCAGCATCAACGCGAACCACCACGGCACTCCGCTCCACAGTTTCGCGGGGTTGAAGTTGCGCGCCAGCAATACGCCTATCGTATAGGACGCGAAAATTACCGGCAATACCGCCAACACATCGAAGTTGAACGCACCGATCCCGAGGTTTGTCCGCGCGGGCACGAGCAGCGCCAGCGCCGCTCCCGATAGGACAATGACCGCGACCAGACCGAAGTTGTTCAGGCGGCGCAGAACCAGTCCGTGAGCGAGATTGGCGATCAACTCTGCGTAGATTGACCACTGCGGACTATTGACCGGAAACATCGAGGGCTGGGGATCGACGTTGTGCCACAGTGCTGGAATCGATAGCGCTCCGGCGAGTATCAACAGCGCCAGCCCTTGCGTCTGGTGTCCGGCAAGCATGACTGCGGTTCCAAGGATCAGGCCGATTACAACCATCGGCCACAGGCGCACGATGCGGGCGCGAAAAAACTGGATTGCGGTCAGGCCAGATTTCATGCGCGGCTCGGCAGAGAGGGTGAGCACAAAACCGCTGAGAATGAAAAACAGGTCAACGCACAGATAGCCGCGGTTGAACAAACTGAAGCCGCCGAAGACGATTTGCGCGTGGAAAATCACAACTTCGATCGCCGCAATACCGCGAATGCCGTCCAGCATGTAGAGACGGGCAATGGGGC
>JBDUBN010000330.1:0-3520 GCA_040004085.1 Novosphingobium sp. | reverse complement strand
GGCGCGGTATGGCTGAATGAGGCGCAACTGCCCGCGTGGGATTTCTGGCAATACTGGCGCAATGTCGATGACCGGGATGTCGGACGCTTCCTGCGCCTGTTCACCGATCTGCCGCTGGACGAGATCGCCCGGCTTGAGGCTTTGCAAGGGAGCGAAATCAACGCTGCCAAGGTGACTTTGGCCAATGAAGTGACGCGGTTGTGCCGGGGTGACGAAGCGGCCCGTGCGGCAGGAGCCACCGCCGCCGCCACATTTGGCGCGGGGGGAGTGGGTGAAGACCTGCCTGTGCTCGATCTTCCGGCAGCGGGCATGAGCATGATCGACGCCCTCGTAGGCATTGGTTTTGCTGCCAGCCGGGGCGAGGCCAAGCGACTGATCGCGGGTGGTGGTGCACGAATCGACGGAGTTAGCGTTACCGACGAATCGTACCTTATTGCTGGCGGCGCGGAATTGCGGATCTCGTCCGGTAAAAAGAAACACGGAGTGCTGCGCCCCGGCGGCAATTAACCTTCGATTTGCCGCTAATTACGGCAAAATCTGGGCATTCCGGCAAATTGTTGCCGCCGATTTTACACTTTGTTCGCACCTCTCTGGCAATGATCTGCCGGGTAGAACGAATGAGGCAAAGGTCGGCAATGGTAGGTGGAGCGCAACTTTCCGTTACGGATATGCGTCGGTCAAACCGACACCCCGTGGATTACCGTGTCATCGGTGAGCATCGGCGTATTGGCGATGTGCGGCTGCATATAGTCAATCTATCGGCCCACGGATTCATGGCTGAGGGAGAAATCCCGTTTGGCCGGGGCGAACGCGTGGTGATCCGACTTCCGCAAGTTGGCCGCATCGAAGCGCACTTGATCTGGGTCACCGGCGACCGTGCGGGATTCCAGTTTGAGCGCATCATCCGTCAGGAAGATTTCACGACGCTGATCGAAACGCTGCAACCCAATACCCGGCTACGCCCGCGCCGATAATCGGCAACAAGCTGATGTTTAACGCCTGAAACCATCGTCCGCCTTGGCAAGTCGGCTCAGGCCTGCCATTTGGCGATAGTGACTTCCGAACCCACTTCCCCGCTGAAAATTCGCGATTTCAGGTTGTTCTGGCTGGCACGCTTCAGCGCGACTTTTGCGACAATTGCCATGGTCACAGTGATCGCGGCGCAGACCTATCAGATTGCCCGCCTCGATTACGGCATGGACAAGTCACAAGCGGCGTTTCAACTTGGGCTGCTGGGCTTTTTCCAGTTCGTGCCGCTGTTGGTGATGACCCCGGTAGCTGGATGGGTGGCAGACCGGCTGGATCGGCGACTGGTTGGCGCGGCGGCGAATGGCCTTGACCTGATAATCGCCGGCACTCTGGCCGTCACCAGCCAGACCGGGCTGCACAGCTTGCCACTGATGTTTTTCCTCGCCGGCCTGCACGGCGCGGCGCGGGTATTTATCTCTCCGGCCATGAGTGCGATGGTGCCCAACCTGGTGCCGACCAACCTGCTGCCAAAGGCCATCGCGCTGAGCGCAACTGCCTGGCAAGTCGCCTCGGTAGCCGGACCGGCAGCTGGCGGCCTGCTGCTCGCCCGTTCGCCCGCGCTGGCTTACACCGCGTCCTGCGCGTTGCTGCTGCTGACCATTGCGACCGTGCTGGCGATAGCGCCCCTGCCCCGCGCGACGGAAACCCAGCACTTGCACCCCGTGACAATGATGCGCGACGGCGCGCTGTTTGTCCTGAAACAGCGGTTCCTGCTGGGCTGTGTTACGCTTGATCTGTTTGCGGTGCTGCTGGGCGGAGCAACGGCGCTGCTGCCGGTCTATGCCTATGATGTGCTGCATGTCGGTGCCGAAGGGTTCGGCCTGCTGCGCGCAGCACCGGCAGTGGGTGCGGTGGCGGTTTCGCTGTGGCTGGCGGCCAAGCCCTTGCAGCACAATGTCGGAGTCAAGATGCTGTGGGCGGTCGCGGTCTTTGGCGCGGCGACAGTGGCGTTTGGCCTGTCGCACAGCTTTGTCTTTTCACTGGCGACGCTCGCGATTTTGGGCGCATCCGACATGATTTCGGTGTTCATCCGCAGCACGCTGACCCAGTTGTACACCCCAGATGCCATGCGCGGGCGGGTGAATTCAATCACTGGACTGGCTATCTCTGCGTCCAATGAATTGGGCGAAATGCAGTCGGGCCTCGCTGCGGCCTTGCTTGGCGTTACCGGCGCGGTAGTATTCGGCGGAGTGGGCGCCATCGTGGTCACCGGCCTGTGGGCATGGTGGTTCCCGGAAATTAGAAGGGCGCGGACTTTTGCGCCTCAATTCCCAGATAAGGAGCATGCGACATGAAAGCGGAATCCATTCTCGCCACCATCGGCAACACCCCGCATATCCGCCTGTCCCGCCTGTTTCCCGATCACGAGGTATGGGTAAAATGCGAACGCGCCAATCCCGGCGGCTCGATCAAGGACCGCATCGGTCTGGCCATGATCGAAGCGGCAGAGGCTGATGGCAGCCTGAAACCGGGAGGTACCATTATTGAGCCGACATCGGGGAATACCGGCATAGGTCTGGCGATGGCGGCGGCGGTCAAGGGCTACACGCTGGTCCTCGTCATGCCCGATTCAATGTCGGTTGAGCGGCGGCGGCTGATGCTGGCCTATGGCGCGACTTTTGACCTGACCCCGCGTGAAAAGGGCATGAAGGGCTCAATCGAGCGCGCCCGCGAGCTGCTGGCCGAAACGCCTAACAGCTGGATGCCGCAACAGTTTGAAAACGCAGCCAACATCGACATCCATGCGCGTACCACCGCGCAGGAAATCCTCACCGATTTCGCCGACACGCCGATTGACGTGCTGATTACCGGCGTTGGCACCGGCGGGCATCTCACCGGCTGCGCTGAAACGCTGAAAGCTAAGTGGAGCGGCATGAAAGCCTATGCGGTAGAACCGACCCTCTCGCCGGTCATATCCGGCGGCCAACCCGGCCCGCATCCGATTCAAGGCATTGGCGCGGGCTTCATTCCCGGCAACCTGCATACGCAATCGATCGACGGCGCGATTCAGGTCGATCCCGCAGACGCCAAGGAATGGGCACGGCGCAGCGCGACGGTTGAAGGCATGCTGGTCGGCATCAGTTCCGGCGCGACACTGGCGGCCATAGCCCAGAAACTGCCCGACCTGCCTGCTGGCAGCCGAGTGCTCGGCTTTAACTACGACACCGGCGAGCGGTATCTGTCCGTGCCGGACTTCCTGCCCGAGTAAGTTGGCATCCCCGCTCTCCCTGCGAGGCTATCGCACCATTTAAGGTTTCGCGCAGAGACGCAGAGGAAAGCAAAGGGCGCAGAGGAGCAGCGGCTCCGCAGGATGTCAAAATCCAAGGAATAGAAGGCTTCGCCCCCAATCAGCCTCTCTGCGCTCGTCCATTTTCTCTGCTTCTCTGCGTGAACCAATTGCTTTTCTATCTATTTGCGCTTGCCATTGCGACCGGCTGCTGAACGGCGCAACCGGAGCGATCCGCGCGACCAAGATCATCGCCAATCTGGA
>JBDUBN010000329.1:0-3524 GCA_040004085.1 Novosphingobium sp. | reverse complement strand
CGCTGTTCCACCCAAGCTCACGGTCGGCGCGCCGGGCGGACCCGGTTGGCCGCAATCAAAGGATGCGTGGAGGACCAGCGGGTTGGGAAACTGCCCGGCGATCCGTAACCTGGGGGTATGCCCCCATGGCAGACGACAAGGACGCGAGCCGCCTCGTCACCGCCGCGCACCACAGGGTCGTGCTGGAAAGTTTTGCGAATACCCTTTCCAGCCATTCGCACTCCAAGGTTTCGCAAAGCAGAGCCTGCATGCTTCAGGCAACCCCGCGCCGGCCGTACCCGTCCGCCCGGATTCCCCTTGGGCTTAATCCCGCGCTAGCCGGCGGGGGTGAACCTGTGCCGATCTGGTTTGCCGAGAGGCCGTTCAAATCCCGCGCACAGGCGGCAAGTCTGACTGCCGTTCCTCGACCGTGAACCTCCTGGTGCGGCTGCGGTCAAGAAACCGCGCCTCGTCTTCGACAATCATGGCCATGGTGGCCGGAGCGGCCGAGGCCGCAAAGCAGGCATCGTGCGTGGCGGCGTCGGGAAAATCCATCTCCGTCACCACATCGAAATCGCCGGGCTGGTCCTCGCCATCGCCCGGAAACAAAAACCGGCGGACATAGCGCGTAGCATAGCCGCCCAGCACCTGCTCGCCGACGCGGCGATGGTGGTCCTCGTAATAGGTGATGAAATCAGCCTTGCTCATGCCGTCGCGGCGTTTGAGCAGGAAGATAAGGGTAACCGTCATGTCTGCGCCTCCAGCCAGCGCCGAGTCGCCGCGGCCACCGCCTTCGCCCGCGCACCGGGATCGGAGAAACCGTCGCGCAGGGCCTTTGAGCGCAACTCTATCGACAGCGGCAGACCCGAAGGCAAGGCCCGATAGAGCGCGCCGAGCGGCAAAGCCCCCGCCCCGCACTGTTCGCGCAAATCCACGGCGTCGGCGATGACGGCAGCCATATCCGCGGGATCAGGCCGCGCGGCGGGCGCATCGCAGAACTGCGCATAGGGCAGCAGCGCCGGGTCAATGGCCGCAATCTCGGCAATCGAACTGCCCGAGCGGTCGACATGGATCGGATCGATCAGCAGCGCCCGCAGCGGATGGGCTACCGCATCGAGCACCGCCAGCGCCTGCCGCAAATCCTTGACCTCGGTGAAAATTCCGAACTCCAGCGCCACCCGCATGCCGCTGCCTTCGGCATGGCGGCACAATTCGGCCAACCGCGCGGCGGCGGCGGCGTGATCGGGGTCAGAGGCAACGCACAGCACGTTCTTCGCGCCCAGTTCAGCGCCGATGTCGATGGTCCGCCGGTGTTCGGCCATATCCGAATCGGGCGTGATCCAGATCACTTCGACATCGAGCAGCGGCAGGCCGGTATCCGCCAGCGCCGCCCGCACATCGCGGGTCGTCGCGGCAGTCCAATTCGCCGGTTCAACCCACAGCCCCACCGCGTCGAAGCCCCCGGCGGCGGCGGCGCGCACGGTTTCGACCGGACCGAATTCGGGCACCACGCCCGATGCCAGCGAGATCGGATTCAAACGCCTCACCCCTTCACACTTTGCCCCATCACATCACCGGTTCAGGCAGGGTCGGATCGTCCTCCAGATACCACTTCAGCCATTCGTGGAAGTACTGGTTGCCGCGCTCATTGCGGCCGAACACCATGTCATCGTGGGCGCCGCTTTGCAGGCCCTTCTGGACCTCCATTCCGATCACGTAATCCTCCTGATAGGTCACATCGCGGAAGAAATCGATCGCGGTTTCAACCGCCTTGCGGTCATCCTCGTCGCGGATCGGATCGCGACGCAGATAGCTGAGCACGGTGCGGTTTTCGCCCGGTGTCGGTCCGGGGAAAATTTGCGCGATCTGGGTAATCTCGGGCGCGATGAAGGCGGCGACGTTGGGGAACATGATCCGCACGAAATCGAACCCGTTGTTCTCCTGGTCGCCCCATTCCTCGCGCGGGAGCGGACGCAGCGCCTCGGCAATGCGGTGCTGCGGAAAGCCGATGCGGATGTTCGGGCCAAAGCCCTCATAATGCATGCAGTTTGATGGCGTGCGCGGAAAGATCGTTTCGGGGTGCAGCGAGGCGAAATGATAGCCCTCAAGATAGCCGTCGTAGGCGACCTTCCAGTTGGCACCGAATATCTCGCGGCTGCCAAGGTACGTCCAGTTGCCAAAATCGAGTGCTGCGAAATCCTCGAGCAAACCGCGGAAGTGGTTGTCGAGATCAATCGGCGCATTGGGGGTCAGGCAGACGAAGATCATCCCCGCCCGCTCTTCGCACGGCAGTTCGCGCAGGCCCATGCTGGGCTTGTCGACCTGGCCGAACGTGCTCGCCTCGGAAACACCGATCAGCTTGCCATCCTGACCATAAGTCCAGCCGTGGTACTTGCAGACAAAGCGCGGGCAGTTGCCGTGCCCCTCGGCCGCCACCGGCGCGGCGCGGTGCGCGCAGACGTTGAGGAAGGCGCGGACCTTGCCCGCCTTGTCACGGTTGATCAGCACCGGCATGCCGACCGCATCCATTGCCTTGTAGTCGCCGGGTTTGGGCAATTCGGCGGAGAACGCCAGCATCAGCGGCACCCGCTTGAACACCAGCTCCATCTCGGCGCGCCACTGATCGGAGTCGGTGTACGATTGGCTGGGAACGCTGAGCGTCGTGTCGCCCATGAACGTCTTCTTGTTTTCGACATAATCGAGCATGATCTCGGCTACGTCGCCAACGCGCTGGGCACGGTCCACTGTAATCTCCCGGATGGTTTCGGCGGATGTTCTGGGACGATTAGAGCAAGTGCGGGGTATCGAAACAAGCTGTGAGAGGTAACAGGTTGCCTTGCCTTTTCACCAGTTGGCGGCGGGCGCAGCAAAGGGCAGGCAAGTGGCGTTGACCAGTGGGCAGGTCGGCGCGGCGACAACGCAAGGAGCGCATCATGGGTCTGGGTGTTCAGGGCGTCCACCACATCGGGGTTTCAGTTCCCGACCTCGCCAAAGCGCGCGAATTTTATGTCGATATCCTTGGTGGGGTAGTGGAAGTCGCGCCGATGTCGTGGCGCGACAATCCGTTCATCGATGCGGCGATCGGCCTGCCCGGCAGCGTCGCTGACCAGATCATGGTGCGGCTGGGAAATACCCACATCGAGGTGTTCGAATACCACCAGCCCCGCTCGGCCCCGCAGGACCCCGACCGGGGCGTGAACAATTTCGGCTATACCCACTTCGGCCTGCAGGTGGACGACATCGCCGCCTGCTATGAACGCATCCTCGCCGCCGGACTGCGCGTGCATGCCCCGCCAGCACTCGATACGATCACCACCCATGCCGACGGCTCAAAAACCGGCTACTGCGCCACGTATTGCCGCGACTTCTTCGGCAACGTGTTCGAAATCATGGAGATCCATCCGGGCGACGCGATCAAGCCGGTTTGAGGGTGGGTGTGCCGTGAGTGGACTTGCCGCCACCCACTACTTCGTCATTGCGAGTGCAGCGCGGCAATCCAGCGCGTAGAGGCACTACGCTCTGGATTGCTTCAGCCTGCGGCCTCG
>JBDUBN010000328.1:0-3527 GCA_040004085.1 Novosphingobium sp. | reverse complement strand
GCCAACAATCCTTCGCGGGCGATCTTTTCCTTCCACACCAGCGGCGCGAGCTGGTGGACGTTGTTGCCTTCGCTATCGACCGCCACCGTCACCGGCATGTCCTGAACGGTGAATTCGTAGATCGCTTCCATGCCCAGATCCTCAAACGCCACCACCTTGGCCTCGCGGATCGCGCGCGACACCAGATAGGCCGCGCCGCCCACGGCCATCAGGTAGGCCACTTTGTGCTGCGCGATCACTTTGGTGGCGCCTTGGCCGCGCTCGGCCTTGCCGATCATCACCAGCAGCCCGAGTTCGAGCATCATGTCGGTAAAGCTGTCCATGCGCGTGGCGGTGGTCGGGCCTGCCGGGCCGACGACTTCGCCGATCACCGGGTCGACCGGGCCGACGTAATAGATCGCCCGGCCCTTGAATTCGACCGGCAATGGCTCACCCTTGGCGAGCATGTCCTTGATCCGCTTGTGCGCGGCATCGCGGCCTGTCAGCATGCCGCCGTTCAGCAACAGGCGGTCGCCCTGCTTCCAACTGCGTACTTCCTCGGGCGTCAGGGCATCGAGGTTGACCCGCTTGGCCGCCTTGTCCGGTGCCCAGTGAACATCGGGCCATTCGTCCAGCTTTGGCGTTTCAAGGAATGTCGGCCCCGAACCGTCGAGCGTGAAATGCGCGTGGCGGGTGGCGGCGCAGTTGGGCACCATACCCACCGGCTTGCCTGCCGCGTGGCACGGCCAATCGAGAATCTTGACGTCCAGAATGGTCGACAGCCCGCCCAGCCCTTGCGCACCGATGCCGAGCGCATTGACCTTGTCGAAAATCTCGATCCGCATCGCCTCGATATCGTTCTGCGGCCCGCGCGCTTTCAACTGGCCCATGTCGATGGGTTCCATCAGGCTTTTCTTGGCGAGCTGCATGCAATGTTCGGCGGTGCCGCCGATGCCGATGCCGAGCATCCCCGGCGGACACCAGCCCGCGCCCATCTGCGGCAGCATTTCGACGACCCAATCGACGATCGAATCGCTCGGATTCATCATCTTGAACTTGGACTTGTTTTCCGACCCACCGCCCTTGGCCGCGACATCGACCGAGACCTTGTTGCCCGGCACCATCGTCACGTTGAGCACGCAGGGGGTATTGTCGCGCGTATTGCGGCGGGTGAAGGCCGGGTCAGTCAGGATCGAGGCGCGCAGCTTGTTTTCGGGGTTCAGATAAGCGCGGCGCACGCCTTCGTCGACCACGTCCTGCAACGACAGCGCCGAACCAAGCCGGCAGTCCTGCCCCCATTCGATGAAGACATTGACGATGCCGGTGTCCTGGCAGATCGGGCGGTGCCCCTCGGCGCACATGCGGCTGTTGGTCAGAATCTGGGCGATGGCGTCCTTGGCCGCCGGGCCTTGTTCGGCCTCATAGGCCTCACCCAGCGCGCGGATGTAGTCCATCGGGTGGTAGTAGCTGATATATTGCAGCGCGTCGGCAACGCTGTCGATCAGGTCTGCCTCGCGGATCGTTACCATGTCAGCCATTTGCCAGGACTCCTAATGCTGCGCTGCCAGTTTGCGTCCCCATAAGCCCAGTGGAGGGCTGCCGTCAAAGCTCCACTGCGGGACGCGTATGTTGTATCAGGATTGTGACTTCTAAGCACTTGGCGAGGCAGGGCCAATCGCCTAGAAGCGGGCAAATTGCGCAGCCTTGGGTCGCCCGCGATCACGGCTCGCCAGAAGGAATTGGACCAGATGACCATGCTCGACGAGCGGCCTGCATCAGCGCGCCGCGCGATGATCGACTGCCAACTGCGAGTTAGCGGCGTCAATGATCCCGCCGTGCTGGCGGCTATGGACGCGGTTGCGCGCGAAGAGTTTGTGCCCGCCAGCATCAAAGCCAACGCCTATATCGACCGCGCGGTGCCATTGGGTGAAGGCCATTTCCTGCCCGCGCCGCTGGTGCAGGGCCGGATGCTGGTGGAAGCCGTCGTGCAGCCCGGCGAGAAGGTGCTGGTGGTTTCGGCTTGCGGCTATCTCGGCGCTCTGGTCACCGCGATGGGCGCTTTGGCGACCACGATCAGCCCGGCAACCGCTGCTACGCGCAAGCAGGGCGGGCCATATGACCTGATCCTGATCGACGGCGCGGTAGAGCAACTACCCAGTTCGATCGCCGCCATGCTGGCTGATAATGGCCGGGTAGTGACGGGCCTGAACGAACGCGGCGTCACGCGTCTGTCAACCGGACGCAAGGCGGCGGGCACTGTCACGCTGCTGCCGCTGGCCGATATCGGCATGCCGGTCCTCGCCGAATTCGCCGCGCCAAATCGGTGGAGCTTCTAGGCGTGACACGTTTTCAGCGCCGGATGCTGGTCGGCGCCATGCTGGTCGCGTGCGCTGCGGGTGGGCCGGCCCATGCTGACGATCTGCGCGAGGCGCTGACCATGGCCTATCAGACCAACCCGACGCTGAACGCCGCCCGCGCCAACCAGCGCGCGGTGGACGAAGGGGTGCCAATCGCGCGCGCTGCCGGGCTGCCGTCACTTTCGGGCACCGCCAGCTTCACCGATTTCGTCAAGAAAAGCGCGCTTAGTACTTCCAGTCCCGATCACGCGGTCGATGTCCAAGCCAACCTCAGCGTACCGATCTATTCCGGCGGTGCGGTGAAAAATTCGCTGCGCGCGGCGGAAACCCGCGTCGATGCCGGACAGGCCGATCTGCGCGGCAGCGAAAGCGGGCTGTTTTCCTCGGTAGTCGCGGCCTATCTGGATGTCATTTCCGGGCAGGCCTTGGTAGGCCTCAACCGCAACAATGTGCAGGTACTGGAAACCAACCTCAGCGCCACGCGCGACCGGTTTGAAATTGGCGACCTGACCCGAACCGACGTAGCGCAATCGCAGGCGCGTCTCGCCATTGCCCGCGGCAATCTGCGCACCTCGGAAGCAAACCTGGCCGCCACGCGTGAGCGGTACATTCAGCTCGTTGGCAAAGCGCCAGTCGATCTCGCCCCGCCGCCGCCGCTGCCGGGAATGCCCGCCAGCGCCGACGATGCCGAAACGACCGCGCTCGACAGCAACCCCGATCTGATCGGCGCGCGGCAACGCACCAAGGCGGCGGGCTTCGACACGCGAGTCGCCGGGGCAGGGCGCTTGCCCAAGGTCAGCCTGTTCAGCGGCGTCGATTATACCGACTATATGGGCACGCTGAGCGTTATCGGATTCCCCGGCACGGTCCCGCAACGCTCGACCACTTCGCAAGCCGGGGTGCGCGCGACAATTCCAATATTCTCGGGCGGACTGCCAGCGGCCCAGCGCCGTCAGGCACAGGCGCGTGAAAATGCCGCGCAGGAACAGGAAATCGGCGTTGAGCGCGCCGTGGTCGCCAGCGTCCGGTCGGCATTCTCGCAGTGGCAAGCCTCGCTGGAAGTGATCCAGACCAACCAGACCGCCGTCGATGCCGCCGCGCTTAGCCTTGAAGGGGTGCGGGCGGAAAACAGCGTTGGCAACCGCACGATCCTCGACATCCTCAACGCCGAGCAGGAATTGCTCAACGCGC
>JBDUBN010000327.1:0-3554 GCA_040004085.1 Novosphingobium sp. | reverse complement strand
GCACCAAAAGTGCAACTTCGGTTGCCAGTGCAGCGTCAATGACTTCGGCGGAAACGCCCTGTTCCAGCACCGTTCGATGCCGCCGGATCGCCGCAATCCGGTCTTCCCGCGATTCCAGTGCCTGTTCCAGCGAACGCCTGACCGGCGCGGCCACGGCCTTGCGGCCACGGTCGCGCAACCGGGTCCATCGGGTGGCGGGCCGCGTGTCGGACATGAACGACTGCGACACATTGCTGCCGTGCCGCCGATAGTCGATCAGTGGCTGCGGCAGGTAGGACCGAAGCCCCAGCAGATCGGCGGTATAGGCCAGCCAGGAATCGTGCTCACCCATGCGCGGAACTGGGTCGTAAAGCGCCGCCAGCCGCGCGTCGATTGCCATGCAGCACCCCGCGATCAGGCCGCGCGCCGGTTCATCGCCCGCCCGCTCGATCTGTGTCGCCATTGTCAGGCCGAGAGGCCGGCCCTCAGCGTCCACCAGTGCTGCGTCATGGGTAATCAGCCAAGCGCCGGGGTTCGCGGCACGGTGAGCGAGCACGGCGGCCAGCTTTTCCGGCTTCCACACATCGTCCTGATCGCACAGGAAAATCACCTCACTCCGGCAGCGCAGCACGGTTTCGGCGAAGTTGCGGGTGGGCCCAAGGTTCCGGGCATTGACGGTTATCCGCACCGGGAACGGCGCGCGGGCCACGAAGTCCTGTAACAGCGCCAGCGTGCCGTCGCTTGACCGGTCATCGCCCACCACCAGTTCGTCCGGCAGACGTGTTTGCGCGAGCAGGCTGGCCAATTGCTCCCGCAGGAATCGCGCTCCGTTGTAGGTGGTGAGCGCGATGGAAACCTCAGTCATCGTTCAGCAACCGGGCGATTTCCGCGCTCATTTGGGCGATGATGGCGCTTTGTGACCAGCGATCAGCGGCGCGGGCAGCACCCTCCTGTCCAAAAGCTGCGGCGCGGGCGGGATCGTCGATCAGGGCGGTGATCGCATGGGCCAGCGCCTCGGCGTCTCCCGGCGGGGTCGCCAGCCCGCAACCGGTAACTTCGGCATAAAGCCCGGTTCCCGGCTCTGCCGTCGCGATCACCGGGCGGGCGGAGGCGAGCATGTTGGCCAGTTTGGAGGGCAGCACCAGATCGGCCGCCCCGGCAATCTGCGGTAGCAGGTGAACGCTGGCGAGCGAGAGCAGTTCGCCCATGCGTGTCGCCGGTTGCAGGTCGTGGAACTGCATGTTGGGCAGGCCCGCCGCCAGTTCCTGCAGCCGGACGCGGTTCGGGCCTTCGCCGCAGACGACGAACGCGATGTCAGGGCGGCCCTCCAGCAGCCGCGCCGCCTCGACAATTATCTCGATGCCCTGTTTGTTGGCGACGTTGCCCGAATAGAGCGCGACCTTGCGGCCTTCCAGCGCCCATTGTTGGCGATAGGCGGCACCTTCCTGCGGGTCGGGCGCGGGCGCGTTGGCCCAGTTGCGCACTTCAATTACGCGTGATGGCGGGACCCCTTTGGCGACCAGTCGCGCGCACATTTGCGGGCTGATGCTGGATACGCGGTCGGCCAGCGACAGCATGCGGCGCTCGATCTTCGCCGCGAGTCGGGCGAAGGGGCCGGCCTCAATCAGGCCTGTGGCGAAGGCGGCTTCGACCTCGAAATCCTGCACATGAATCCACAGCTTCGCCCCTGCCAGCCGCGCGGCGAGCCATGCCACCGGCACTGACATCAGCGCGGGCGCGATGCAGATGAACACTTGCGGTCGCCGTGGCTTGGGAGCCAGCGCCGCGCGCACTGCTGGAACCAGCGCGGCACCGGCAAAGCTGGCAAGGTGGACGATCCGCCGCCAGCCAGAGGGCCGCGCGGGGATGTAATGCGGGCAGCGGGTGAGCGAAACGTCCTGCTCGACCGAGTGCGTCCACCCGCCAAAGCCCGAATGCGCGCGCCATTGCGGGTAGTATGGCTGGCCGACAATCGCCCGAACCACATGGCCGCTTTGCGCCAGTCCTTCGGCCATTCCGGCGGTGAACGGCCCGATGCCGACCGGTTCGGGGGCATAGTTCAGGCCGATGAAGGCGATCCTTGCCAAGCTATGCTCCGGCCAGAAAATGGCGGTAGGCGTCGGCAATGCCCGCTTCCAAACCGATGCGCGGATGCCAGCCGAGCGCGCTCAACCGGCTGCTGTCCATCAATTTGCGCGGGGTGCCATCGGGCTTGCTGGGGTCGGTGGTGATGTGTCCGGTAAAGCCGACCACTTTGGCGACCAGTTGCGCGAGCGCCAGAATCGAAATCTCGCTTCCCGATCCGACGTTCAGCGGCAGGTCGCCCGAATAGTGTTGCAAGAGGAACACGGCGGCGTCGGCGAGATCATCGACGTGCATGAATTCGCGCAATGGCGTGCCGCTGCCCCAGATGGTGAAGCTTGGCGCACCAGCCAGCTTTGCCTCGTGCGCCTTGCGGATCAGTGCGGGCAGGACGTGCGATGAGTTCAGGTCAAAGTTGTCGCCGGGGCCATAGAGGTTGGTCGGCATGGCGCTGATGAAATCGCAGCCGTGCTGTGCGCGGTACGCTTGGCACAGCTTGATTCCGGCGATTTTCGCTACGGCGTACCATTCGTTCGTCGGCTCCAGCGGGCCGGTGAGCAGCGCTTCTTCGCGGATCGGTTGTTCGGCCAGCCGGGGGTAGATGCACGACGATCCGAGCAGCAGCAGCTTGCCGACTTGCGCCTGCCGCGCCGCCTCGATCACGTTGGCGGCGATCATCAGGTTGTCGTAGAGGAAATCGGCGGGAAGCCGAGAATTGGCCAGGATGCCGCCGACTTTGGCTGCGGCCATGATCACCGCATCGGGGCGATTGTCAGCGAACCAGCGCTGCGTCGCGGCCATGTCGCGCAGATCAAGGCTGCGCTCGGCGGTGAGGACGGTGCAATCCTCAGCCGCCAGCCGCCGAACCACGGCCGAGCCGACCATGCCTTTGTGACCGGCAACGTAAATCCGGCGACCGGTGAGCGCGAATTGCGGCGCATCGCTCATCGGCTGAACCCCAATCTGGCGGCGACTTGCCACACCCCGTCGCGCAGCAGTTTTGCGGGTGATTTCGCCGGAATACCGCACAGGTGCATGGCGAGCGCCCGAAACTCCGCCGGGTCCATTTCTCGCGGAAAGCCGCGCGCTGACAGGTGATTGTACATATCGCGCAAGCCATAGCGCTTTTCGGCGGGCAAGTGCCACAGCGGCAGGTTTTCATCCCCTGCCAGCGCGGTGTTGTGGCGCGGGCTGGTCCAGATGCGCTTCATCACCGCGTTGGCCGAGGCCACTTTGCCGGGCAGCGCGGCGAAGGCGATAGAGAAGGCGTGCTCTTCGGTACGGACCAGCGCTCCCGGTCCGCTGCCAGTCTGCGCGTCGTTCAGCAGGCGAAGGAATACCGCCTGTTGTGCCGCCCAAGCCGCCGGGGTGGTCAGTAGCAATTCGCCGCCGAAGTGGTCGGTCAGGTCTGCGACGCTGCAGCCGATCTGGCGGGCGGCGGCGTCCATCTGCAAGCGGGTCATGCCATTGATTTGCTCGTCGGGCGTGGTTTC
>JBDUBN010000326.1:0-3568 GCA_040004085.1 Novosphingobium sp. | reverse complement strand
TCAGATGCATCGCCACCGGCGAATCCGGGCCAAGCGCGGTCAGGTCGAAGCGCTCAAGCTGCTTCAGCACGGCAAACACCGTTGTCGCGCCAGATGACGGCGGACCCATGCCGCAGATCCGGTATGCGCGGTAAAGCCCGCAGACCGGTGGGCGCGATTTGGCTTGATAGGATGCCAGATCAGCCAAGGTCATCGCCTCAGGATTGCGCGGCGCAGAGCGGACCCGGGCGACGATCGCCGCCGCATTTGGCCCTTGGTAGAACGCTTTGGCCCCGCCTTTCGCCCCACCCCTGGCCAACGCCGCGAACGTCCGCGCCAGCGCCGGGTTGCGCACCAGGGTCCCAGCAGGCAGCGGCGTCGCGCCGTCGGGTGCAAAGAACAACTTGCGTGCGGCTGGATCGAACGTGGCAGAAGGCGCGGCGGCGCTCAGGAAATCATGCAGGCGCGGTGACATCACAAATCCGCCGCGCGCCAGTCGGATCGCGGGCTGGAACAGCTTGGCCCAAGGTAAACGGCCATGCGCGCTGTGCGCTTTTACGGCCAAAGCCATATTGCCGGGAACGCCCACGCTGGTGCCGCCGGGGACGACATCGCTGAAGGCCAGCACTTTGCCCGCACGGGTAAACCAGGCTTCGGTGGCAGCGGCAGGCGCGGATTCGCGGCCGTCGATAGTGTCGATATGGCCCGACGCATCGCTCGACAGGTAGAAGCCACCGCCGCCGATGCCGCTGCTTTGCGGTTCGACCACGGTCAGCGCGAACATCACCGCCAGCGCGGCATCGGTGGCGCTGCCCCCGGCGCGCAGCATCTCTACCCCGGCCTCCGCCGCGCGCGGATCGGCGGCGCTGACCATGCCTCTCGCGAAGACAGGAGCTGCCGCGACATGGGCGCGGCGAGTCTCCCGCGCCTCTACCGGTGCAGCAAGCGTGAGCGGTATGGCGAAAATCAAAAGCAGGCGGCGAAACATGCCTTTAAGTCTATTCACTTCCCACCGCTTCGGCAATCGTGGTGAAGCCATCGCGGCGCATCAGCAGTTCCAGCCCGCGCACGATTTGCCGCGCCAGACCCGGCCCGTGATAGACCATGGCGCTGTAGAACTGCACCAGACTGGCCCCCGCGCGGATTCGCGCCCAGGCATCTTCCGCACTGGCAATACCGCCCACGCCGATCAGCGGAATTGCCCCGCCACTCGCCACGCGGAAGTCGCGGAGCCGCTGCTGCGCCAAATCGCGCAAGGGTTCACCCGAAAGCCCGCCGCCTTCGCCCGCATGACGCGATTTCAACGGTGGCCGCGAAATCGTCGTGTTGGACACGATCAGCGCGCCCAGTTTCCGATCGATGGCAATGCGGCAGATCGCGTCGATGTCGGCAGGCTCAAGATCGGGCGCGACTTTCAGGAAGATTGGAGGACCGGCACTTCCCCCCGAAGCTTCATTGCGCGCCGCAAGCACCGCGTCCAGCAATTCCGCCAGCGCGCCTTCGTCCTGCAAGGCGCGCAGGCCGGGCGTGTTGGGGCTGCTGATGTTGACCGCGAGATAGTTCGCCAGCGGGGCCATCCGGCTGGCCATCACGGCATAATCGGCGATCCGATCTGGCGAGTCCTTGTTGGCACCAATATTGATGCCAACGACACCCGGCTTGCCCAGCCGCCGCTTCAGCCGCACTTCCGCCGCATCGCCGCCGCCGTTGTTGAATCCCATGCGGTTGATCACGGCCCGGTCTTCGGCTAGCCGGAACAGGCGAGGCTGAGGATTGCCCGCTTGCGGCAGGGGCGTGATCGAGCCGACTTCGGCAAAGCCAAACCCCAGCCCCAGCAGCGCATCTGGCACTTTGCCGTCCTTGTCGAACCCCGCCGCCATGCCCAGCGGGTTGGGAAAAGTGATCCCGGCAACCGTGCTCGTCAACGGGCCAGGTTGGGCCGGACGCTTGAAAATCTGGCACTTTAGCGCGGCAATCGCGAGTCGGTGCGCGCGTTCAGGGTCGATTCGGAACAGCGCCGGGCGCAGCAGGTCATAGATCATGATGCGTGCCTATGGCAGACCGCGCGCTACGTGTCGATTATGCAACAGTGCGTCCCGAATACGGCTTTTAGCGGCATGGATGACAACATTAGTCATGATTCGCCGCATAAAATGTCGAATTCGTCCAATTCGCACCCGCAACATGGCGGCTAACGGCGTCCTGCGACCCGAAGAGCTCGTGGCATTTTGCTCCAGAGTTCTCAACTTCAGGCGGCTCCGTTGGCCTCAGGCCCGGGGCCGCTTTTTTTGTTCAGCCCATCCCCGTTGAAATGCCAGCGCACCACGCCTAGATGAAACCGGAACGAATCAGTCCGATTTACCGGCTGGTTCACCCGGGAACCCGCGATGCGCTTGTCCAGCATGGCCGATTACGCCGTCCTCACCATGTCCGCCGCCGCGCGGCATTGCGGACATGCGCGGGTTAATGCCGCGCAATTGGCTGAGGAAACCGGCTTGCCCGTCACGACAGTGCAAAAATTGGTGAGCAAGCTGTCCGCGGCCGGTCTGCTCAAATCGGTACGCGGCGCGGGCGGCGGGCTGAAGCTGGCCCGACCGGCAGCGGCGATCACCGTCGCCGATATCGTCGAAGCCGTCGAAGGCCCGATCGCGCTGACTGCCTGCAGCGAACATGGCCGCCACGATTGCGAACTGGAACGTGCCTGCTCGTTGCGGCCGCATTGGCCAGAGGTCAACGACGCCCTGCGCGGCGCGCTGGCGGGAATCAGCCTGAACCACCTTTCCTCACCGATCACGCCGCAGGTGCCAGCATGACCGAACAAGTCGTCCTCAAGGATCAGGCCGCCCGCGATGCCGCCGCCAGCGCTGCGGATTACGAACACGGCTGGTCCGCCGACATCGCCACCGATTTCGCGCCCAAGGGGTTGAGCGAAGACACCGTCCGCTTTATCTCGGCCAAGAAGAACGAGCCGGAATGGATGCTCGAACTGCGGCTAAAGGCGTTCCGCCACTGGCTGACCATGCCGACGCCAGACTGGGCCAAGCTGAACATCCCGCCGATCGATTATCAGGACGCCTATTACTACGCCGCCCCGCGCGCCAAGCCAAAGCTGGGCAGTCTGGATGAGGTCGATCCCCAAATCCTGCGCGTGTACGAAAAGCTGGGCATTCCGATTGCCGAACAGGAAGTCCTGGCGGGCGTTGTGGGCGCGCGGAAAATCGCCGTGGACGCGGTGTTCGACAGCGTCAGCGTCGCCACCACCTTCCGCAAGGAACTGGAATCGGCAGGCGTCATCTTCCGCTCGATCAGCGAGGCGGTGCGCGAATTTCCCGATCTGGTGCGCAAATGGCTGGGCAAGGTCGTGCCGATGCATGACAACTTTTTCAGCGCGCTGAACTGCGCGGTGTTTTCCGATGGCACCTTTGTCTACATCCCCGAAGGCGTGCGTTGCCCGATGGAACTGTCGACCTATTTCCGCATCAACGCGGAAAACACCGGGCAGTTTGAACGGACGCTGATCGTTGCCGATAAAGGCAGCTATGTCAGCTATCTGGAAGGCTGCACCGCGCCGATGCGCGATGAAAACCAG
>JBDUBN010000325.1:0-3569 GCA_040004085.1 Novosphingobium sp. | reverse complement strand
GCAAATCTAAGTCGCCCCCTCGCCCATTTTCCTCTTGCAATTGCGAGTGACTCGCAATAGCTGCCCCTTATTGCGATTGATTATCAATTACGGGGTACTGATGTTGAACCTGCCGACCACTGCTTGCCGCCTGCTCCTCAGCACCTGTGCCCTGACCGCCATTTCCACTTCTGCATGGGCCAGCGAAGCCGCCGCCGAAGCGGAAGGCCTGGCGATTGTCGTTCTTGGTCAGCAGGATGGCTATAAGAACGACACGGCCAGCGCGACCAAGACCGGCACGCCGCTGATCGATGTGCCGCAATCGGTGGCGATTATCAGCCGTGCGCAGCTTGACGATCAGGCGATCGATCAGCTCAACGACGCGCTGCGCTATGTTCCCGGCGTGATCCTCAGCCTTGGCGAAGGTCACCGCGATCAGGTTTCCTTGCGCGGTCAGGCCAGCACCGCCGATTTCTACCTCGACGGCCTGCGCGACGATGTTCAGTACTACCGCCCGCTCTACAACACCGAGCGGGTTGAAGTGCTGAAAGGCGCGAATGCCATGCTGTTCGGGCGCGGCGGCGGCGGCGGGGTGATCAACCGGGTGTCGAAAAGCCCCGACTTTGCCCGCACATCGGGCGCGGCCTCTGCCGGGGTCGATACGTTCGGCGCATGGTCACTGGCGGCCGACGTAAATCACCCGCTCTCAGACAGCGCGGCGCTGCGGATTAACGGCACTTACGAAGAGTTCGCCAATCACCGCGATGTCTTCAATGGCCGCTTCATCGGCATTGCGCCCACTTTGGCGCTGAAACTGGGCGACACCACCCGGCTGACGCTGGCCTATGAATACGTCGACGATGCCCGCGTCACCGATCGCGGCGTGCCGTCGCTGGGCGGCGTGCCGATCACCGGCTATGACAAGACGTTCTTTGGCTCCGCCGCGCTCAATCACAGCACGGTTCAGGCCCACTTCGCCCGTGCGCGGCTGGAGCATGATCTGTCTGACAACCTGACCGTCAACTTCACCGGCCAGTACAATTCAGCCGACAAGTTCTACAGCAACGCGGTTCCCGCCAGCGCAACCGCGACCACGGTAAAGCTGACCGGCTATGCCAGCGGCACCCAGCGGCAAAGCTGGATCGGCCAAGGCAACCTGGTGTGGAAAACCGCCACTGGCCCGCTGCGCCACACTCTGCTGGTCGGCTTTGAAGGCGCCAGTCAGGTGACCGACGCCACCCGTCAGGAGCTGCTGTTCGGCGGACTAACTACCTCCCCCGCCGTTCCGCTGGCTCGCACAATCACGTTGCCCGCCGCTAACTGGAGCGCGATCAATCGTCAGACCCATTCCGATGTCACCGCCCTGTCGGCCTATATTCAGGACCAGATCGAACTGGGCGATTACGTGCAGGTGGTCGGCGGTCTGCGCTATGACCAGTTCCGAATCACCTCGCTGACCAGCCTGCCTATCCCCTTGGCCGCCGCCCGCCGCGATGGCACGTGGTCGCCGCGTCTGGGGCTGATCGTAAAGCCGATGGCCAACCTTTCGATCTACACCAGCTATGCCAAGAGCTTCCTGCCGCAATCGGGCGATCAGTTCGGAGCGCTTGATGTCAACACGGCCACGCTCGCACCGGAAAGTTTCCGTAATCTGGAGGCCGGGGTAAAGTGGGACATTGCTCGTGACCTGTCATTCACCGCTGCGGTCTATCAGCTTGACCGCACCAACAGCCGCGTGACCGATCCGAACACGAGCCTTTGGGTGCTGACCGGCAAAAGCCGGGTCAACGGATTTGAAGCGTCGCTGGCAGGCCACATCACCCCGCAATGGCAAGCGAGTGTGGGCTTTGCCCGGCAGGACGGGACCATCCGTTCGCCCGTGGTGTCTGGCACCACGACGATTGCCGCCGGGCGCCATCTGCCGCTGCTGCCCAAGGGCCAGTTCACCGCCTGGACGCGCTATGACGTGACGCCAAAGCTGGGTCTGGGGCTTGGACTGGTCCACCAATCGAGCCAGTTTGCGTCGATCAGCAACAACGTCACCCTGCCCGCCTTCACCCGGCTGGACGCGTCGGTCTATTACAACGTCACCAAGGCGTTCACGATCCAGCTCAACATCGAGAACCTGACCGACACCCACTATAACCCCAGCGCCGGCACCGACAACAACATCGCCACCGGCGAGCCCATCAACGCACGGCTGACGGCGCGGGTGAAGTTTTAGGAGGTTGCCATTTTCTCCCGGTAACGCTCAACCCATTCAAATTTCGTCATCCTGAACTTGTTTCAGGACCCATCAGGGTGCTCGCGCGGCATTGCGGGGTTGAGCGACCTTTCGGCACGGCCAGTCTGGCGCAGCAACGCCGTTCTCGCGGTTAAATGGGTCCTGAAACAAGTTCAGGATGACGACGAATGAAAGCTGGAAGCAACATGCTCTCTCATTTCACGGTCTTCAAAAACTCGATGATCGCCTTGCGCTTGGCCGGGTCTGGCACGCCTGCAAAAGTCATCTTGGTGCCGGGGACCATTTTCATCGGCGCGGTGAGGTACGTGTCGAGCGTGGCTTCGTCCCACGTCAGGCCGGAGTTCTTGTTGGCATCGCTATAGGCATAGCCAGCCGTTGTTCCCGCCTTGCGCCCGAATACGCCGAACAGGCTGGGGCCGACGGCGTTGAGACCGGGCCGGATGGTGTGGCAGCTGACGCACTGCCCGAATTCGGGCGGCGCAGAGGCGAGGCTGGGGCCAGTCTCGGTGGCAGGAACTTCGGCAGGAGTTGCTTCCGCTACTGGCGCGGCGGCTTCGCCTGAGGTGGTTCCGGTGGTGGAACTGTCAGACGCTTTATCGCCGCCGCCGCATGCCGCGAGGCCCAGAGTTGCGAAACCGACGAAAGCCAAACCAAAACCGCGCATGTTCAAATCCCTCAAACTGAATAGCGCCTGACACTTGCCCGCACCGGTTTGCGCCGTCAACCGGCAGCGTCAGAACATGGTCCGCCTCGGACAGGGCCGAAAGTGCTTCCCACTCCAGCCCCCCGTCCCTATCCGGCTGTCGTGATGACCACCGCCGCCTCACCTTCCCCTTTGCGCACCGAAATAGCCGCAACTTTGCGACTGGCGGGGCCGTTGGCGCTGGCCAATCTGTTGCAGATGGCGGTCTACGCCACCGACGTGATCTTCGTCGCCCGGCTGGGGGACGAGACGCTGGCCGCTTCCAGTCTGGCGGTAAGCCTGTTCGGGCTGCTGATTTGGTCGTGCACCGCGCTGACCGGCGCGGTTTCGCCATTGATCGCCGCCGAACTCGGCCAGCGCAAACACGCGGTGCGCGAAGTGCGGCGCAGCGTGCGCATGGCGCTGTGGCTGGCGGTGTTGTGTACGGCGGTCGGCATGGTCGCTTGCCAGTTTGGCGGCGCGGTGATGCTGGCGACCGGACAGAACCCGCGCATTGCAGCCCATGCCCAAGGATTTCTGACGGTGCTGTCGTTGTCGATCCTGCCGACGACCATCGGCAATGTCCTGCGCAGTTTCGTTTCGGCAATCGGCCGGCCCATTTATGCCACCATAATCACCGCGCTGGCCATCGCCGCCAACGCG
>JBDUBN010000324.1:0-3574 GCA_040004085.1 Novosphingobium sp. | reverse complement strand
CGTCCAGCACTTCCTGAGCGCGGCCATCGGCGCGGTCGATCTTGTTGACCACCACGATCGGGCGCAGGCCCAGCGCCAGCGCCTTGCCGGTGACGAACTTGGTCTGCGGCATCGCGCCTTCGGAGCTGTCGACCAGCAGGATCACACCGTCGACCATCGACAGGATGCGCTCAACCTCACCGCCGAAATCGGCGTGTCCGGGGGTGTCGACGATGTTGATGTGCGTGGTTACGCCGTCTGAACCCGCATATTCGACGCTGGTGCACTTGGCGAGAATGGTGATGCCGCGCTCTTTTTCCAAGTCATTGGAATCCATCGCCCGCTCTTCGATCCGCTGGTTGTCACGAAAGGTGCCGGACTGGCGGAACAGCTGGTCAACCAGCGTGGTCTTGCCGTGGTCAACGTGGGCGATAATGGCGATATTGCGCAAGGATGCAGTGGCGGACATGGGAAGGCTCGGCTTTCAATAAGGCAGCAACAAGGGTCGGGCAGCGCTTCGCTGCACCGCAACATGGGCGCGCCCCTAGACTATATGGCCGCTGCGGGCAAGGGATTGCCATGTCGCAGGTGTGGCCCGGACCTGTGGCAAAACTGTGACAGCCTTGCCACAGGTAAGACGAGGAGCGCGCCGTTTCAGTCATTCTCATTGCGCGAAGTCCCGGAGATTCCTATGAATCACCGATAATTAGGGGGAGCGGAAACCAGGTCTCGGCGATGCCGTAGGGTCAACCGTTCGCAGCAGAGAGGAATGCCGCACATGAAACTCGTTTCACCGATTCGCGCGTCGCTGTTGGGGGGCGCCGCCGCTCTCGCCATTCTGGTGCCAGCAACCGCTCAGGCTCGCGCTGCCCAGCCTCAGGAAGAAGCTCAGCCCGCCCCTGCCAGTGCGGCCGATGAAACTGTCGCTGACGGTAACGAAATCGTCGTCACCGCCACCAAGCGTGAGCAGACCCTGCAGGACGTGCCGGTCGCCGTTAGCGTGACCACCGCCGAAACCATCGAGCGCGCGCAAATCCGCGATATCCGCGACCTTTCCACCGTAGTGCCGTCGCTACGGGTCAATCAGCTGCAAAGCTCGGCCAATACAAACTTCTACATTCGCGGTTTCGGCAACGGTGCCAACAACGCCGGGATCGAACCGTCGGTCGGCCTGTTCATCGACGGCGTGTACCGCTCACGCTCGGCCTCGATGATCGGCGACATGCCCGATATCCAGCGCGTCGAAGTACTGCGCGGCCCGCAGTCCACCCTGTTCGGCAAGAACGCCTCGGCCGGCGTTATCAGCTTCACCACCAAGGAGCCGCAGTTCAAACTGGGCGGCAATTTTGAAGCCAGCTATGGTAACTTCAACGCCGTCGTGCTGAAAGGCGTAGTCACCGGCCCCATCAGCGAGACCATCGCCGCCAGCCTGGCGGGCGGCTACAACCGCCGCGATGGTTATGTCACCGACGCTGGTTCAGGCGCCAAAGAAAACGAGCGCAACCGCTGGTTCGTGCGCGGGCAGGTACTGTTTGAACCATCAAGCGACCTGAAGATCCGCCTGATCGGTGATTACAGTAAGATCAAGGAAAACTGCTGCGCCGTGGTCAACTTGCGCGCAGCCGCGCCGACTTCGGTGATTTTCGCACTCGGCGGCAAGGTCAATCCGGCCTCCACCCCGTTCAGCGATGTGATTTACAATAACTTCCCATCGACCAACGATATCACCAACTGGGGCCTATCGGGCCAGATCGATTACCACGCTGGTCCGATCAAGTTCACCTCGATCACGGCGTACCGCCACACCGGCGCGATCACCAATCAGGACTCTGATTTCAGCAGCGCCGATCTGCTGTCCCGCAATTATCAGGATTTGCGGATCAATACATTTACGCAAGAATTCCGCGCATCGACCGATTGGGACGGGCCACTCAACCTTTTGGTCGGCGCGTTCTATTTCAATGAAAAGATCAAGCAGTCCAACCTGATCAACTGGGGCACACAGGCACGCCCTTATGCAAACCAGCTGGTACTTGGCGGCACAGGTGGTGCACTGAACATCGGCGGCAACAACGCTTCGGATCTGGAACTTATCTTTGGTGGATTGGAAGCAGCGGCAGCGGCCAATCCCCTGCTAGCTGGCAAGTATGTCGGCAAGTTCTTCGCCAACGGCACCGGCTTTACCGAAGCCTATGCGCTGAAGGATGAGAGCTTCTCGATTTTCGGTCAGACCGATTTTGAAATTACCGACAACCTGACGCTGACAGCTGGCATAAACTATACGCATGACAGCAAGCAATTCAGCACCAACGCCGTTTCGAACGATGTGTTCTCGGCGATCAACTTTGACGATCCGCGCTATGCCGTATTCCGCAACCAGTTGCTGTTCAAGGGCGGACTAGCACAAGGGGTCGGCGCACAGCTTGGGCTTGGGCGTAGCGCGACAGCCGCTGAAATCGGCGCTTTCGCAGGCGCGAATTTCGCCACCTACAGCGCTATTGCGGCCCAAGCTCAGGCAAATGCCAATACATTCCAGAATGTGCCGTTGGCCAACCCGCTCAATGCGCTACGGCCGCTGCAGTATTTCCCGCAGTTCCTCAACGTGCCGAATGCGGTGGAATCTGGCAAAATCAGAGACGGCGACTTCTCGTACACCGCACGACTGGCTTACAAGTTCAACAATCACGTGAACGCCTATGTCAGCTATGCGACCGGCTACAAGGCCGCCTCGGTTAACCTGTCGCGCGACAGTCGGCCAACGCCATCCGATCTGATCAAGATCACCGCAGCCGGTCTGGGTGTCGCCAACCTGACCTCGGGCAGCCGCTATGCTGGTCCCGAAGATTCGACGGTTTACGAATTCGGCCTCAAGGGTAACTGGGGTGTCGCCTCGGCCAACCTTGCGGTGTTCAAGCAGAGCATCAAGGGCTTCCAGTCGAACCTGTTCACCGGCACCGGGTTCTTCCTCGCCAATGCGGGCAAGCAGTCCGCTTTTGGTATCGAATTCGATGGCATGGTCAAGCCGACATCGGAACTGACCTTCACCCTGGGGGTGACTTACCTGAACCCCAAATATGATGACTTTGTCCTTTCCGGCGTCGGCAATCTGACCGGCACGCGTCCGGGTGGCGTTACCCCGCTTTCGGCGACTTGGGGCGCTCAATACGATCACGAGTTTGGCAACGGCGATCATGTGATCCTGCGCGGTGACTTCCACTATGAAGCGCCATTCGCACTTGTCGAAGGTCTGCCAAACCTGACGGTGAAGAACGCCGCAGGGCAAGTGATTGACGCCACCGCCGCACTTCAGGCCGCGCGCGATTTCAAGCAGGAAATCAATCAAGCCAGCGCCTCACTGACATACGCAATGCACAACGGCATGGAATTGACCGTGTGGGGCCGCAATATCCTCAACAAACGGACCATCCTGCAGATCTTCGATTCGCCCGCACAGACCGGCTCGATATCCGGCTATCCGAGTGAGCCGCGTACTTATGGCGTATCGGCACGCTATCGGTTCTGAGCGAAGCCCCCTTCGCTGAGCATGAAAAGGGAGCCCTCGACGGCTCCCTTTTTTTCGTCGGGCCGTTTTTGG
>JBDUBN010000040.1:0-12074 GCA_040004085.1 Novosphingobium sp. | reverse complement strand
TGCTGGGCTGCAAGGGCACCAGCCGGTCAGACTTCCGTTGGGACGACAGCCAAGGTCTGGCAGGCCTGTTCCTGCTGGAGGTCAATACCCAGCCCGGCATGACGCCGCTCAGCTTGGTGCCTGAACAGGCCCGGCACTGCGGCATGAGCTATGAAGACCTTGTCGAGGCGATCATTGCTGAGGCGATTGCCGACAAGAAGCGCGCCGACAAAATGATTGGGGGGGAGCGAGGATGAGCAGTCGGACAGTCAGCCGCAAATCGCCGCCCGTCCGCAAGGTCGCCGCCGCGCAGAACAAGGCGCGCCGGGTCAAATCGGCCAAGGCCAAGACCGGGTCGGCGCTCGACGCGATGATGGCGTGGTTGCCGTTCAACGAGCAGCAGCTCCATAGCATCTTTATGTTCGCCATCTTCGCCGCCGCGCTGACTTTGGTGTGGACCGTTGCGGCAGTGGCCGGGGTGCCGCAGCTCGCGGCGCAGCAATTTGGCAACGTCGCGGCGCAAAGCGGGTTTGTGCTCAATGATGTGAAGCTCAATGGAGTCAAACACCTCAACGAACTGAAGGTCTACGAACTGGTGCTGAGCCAACGCCACCAGCCGATGCCGCAAGTCGATGTCGACAAGATCCGCACCGAATTGATGCAGCTGTCGTGGGTTGAAGACGCCCGTGTTTCGCGCCAGCTGCCCGACACGCTGGTGATCGACGTTGTCGAGCGCAAGGCGCACGCGGTGCTGAAAAAGGCCGACCGGCTGGTGCTGATCGATGCCACCGGGCACGAATTGCAAGTGATCTCGCCTCAGCGCGCCAAGGGCAAGCTGGTGGTGTCCGGGCCGGGGGCAGGGCAGCAGGTCGTCGCGTTGTCGACATTGCTGGAGGCCGCTCCGGCGCTCAAACCGCAAGTGGCTGAGGCGGAATGGGTGGGCAATCGCCGCTGGAACCTGAAGTTCCGCACCGGCCAGATCCTCGCGCTGCCGGAAGGGGAGCAATTGTCTGCCGGAGCGCTGGTGTCGTTCGCGCGGCTCGACGGGGTCAATCGCCTGCTGGGCGGCAAGGCGCTGGCGTTTGACATGCGCGCGCCGGATCGCATTTACTTCCGCGTTCCTAGCCACTCGGCTGATGAACCGAAAGCGGCAGCCACGCCCGCCGCCTCAATCGCGGTCAAGCCTGCTGACGCGGATAGCCCGGCCGGGACCAAGAGTGACAGCGCGAAAGCTGTCACCGATGCGAAGGTCACTCCCGAAAAGTCGACAAGTTCGAAGCAGGCATCGGCCAAGACCCCATCTACCAAATCCTCCACCACCAAACTTTCGTCCGCCAAGAAACCGGAGCACGACTGATGTCCACACCGCGCATTGTCCGCGCGTTTGGCGCGGTGAATATCGGCAGCTTCCGCATCTCATCGATGATCGCGGGGCTGACCGAAACCGGCGAAATGGTTGTCCTCGGCTCTGCCCACCGCGCGGCGCAGGGGGTCAAGCGCGGCTATGTCACCGACATGACCGCCGCGACTTACGCCGTGCGCGATGCAGTGGAGCGGGCGGAGAAAATCGCCGGGGTCAGCGTCGATTCGGTGTGGATCGGCACGTCCGGCGCTGGGCTGACTAGCCAGATCGCGCAGATCGAGGTGGATATCGGCGGACGGCGGATCGAGCAGGACGACATCGATCATCTGCTGGTGTCGGGCCGCGACGTTATCCAGCCCGAAGGACGTATGGTGCTCCATGCTCAGCCCGCGCACTATACGCTCGACGGTGCGCACGGCGTCGCCAACCCGCGCGGACTGCACGCCGAGCGGCTGGGCGTCGACATTCACGTCATGCTGGCCGACGGCGCGCCGATCCGCAACATTACCGAGGCAGTGCAGAACGCGCATCTTGATGTGGAGGCGGTCGTCGCATCGCCCATCGCTGCGGGACACGCCTGTCTGACGCCTGAGGAACGTGATCTGGGGGTTGCTCTGGTGGAGTTTGGCGCAGAAGTTACAAATGTTTCGGTGCATGCGGGCGGCATGTTGCTCGGACTGGCCTCGATCCCGCTTGGCTCGGGCGATGTCACCGACGCGGTTGCCTCGGCATTCGGAATCCGCCGGTTTCAGGCCGAGCGGCTGAAGTGTGTCAACGGTTCGGCCATCGCCAGCCCGGCCGATCACCGCGAGATGATCCCGGTCAACGCGCCGGGCGAAGAAGGCAGTGGCCCGCTGGCGCGCCACGCCGACGAGTCCAACCGCATTCCGCGCGCCGAACTGGTCTCCGTGATCACCCAGCAACTGGGGCGACTGATGGAAGAAATCAACAAATCGCTAAAATCGCTAGGTTTTACCGGAACCAAAGGCCAGCAGGTGGTGTTCACCGGCGGCGGCGCGGAACTGACCGGCCTTGCCGATTACGCTCAGCAAGCGCTCGGAAAACCGGTGCGTATCGGCAAGGCACCGCAAATTCGCGGGCTGGCCGAGGCCCATGCCAAGCCGGGTTTTTCCACCCTTGCCGGCCTGATTCTCTATGCCGCCGCCGACCCGGTAGACATCCGCGCCATCGGGCCGAGTTACCAGCAGACACAGGGTTTTGGCAAAATGGCCATGCCTGTCCGCATCTGGAGGGCGCTGCGTGAGTATTTCTAGTCCTATTTACCTAGGGCTTGGCTGTGGACAACGCACTTTCACGGCTTGGTCCGCCGAGTCTAACCATGCAATTGTTGGCATGATCACTGCGCCCCTTGGACGCCAGCCTCTTTGGAGAGCAAAATGAGCATCAATATCGGACCCCCCAACGTCGAAGAACTGCGTCCTCGCATCACCGTGATCGGCGTCGGCGGTGCTGGCGGCAACGCGATCGCCAACATGATCGGCGCGCAGATCGAAGGCGTGGACTTCATCGTCGCCAACACCGATGCGCAGGCGCTGAACAATTCGGTGTCTGAACACTGCATCCAGCTTGGGCCGGACATCACGCAAGGGCTGGGCGCGGGATCGCGTCCCGAAGTTGGCCGCGCGGCGGCTGAGGAAACCATTGCCGAGATCGATCGTGCGCTGGACGGCGTGCACATGTGCTTCATCGCCGCTGGCATGGGTGGCGGCACCGGCACCGGCGCTGCGCCAGTGATCGCCAAGGCCGCGCGTGACAAGGGTGTGCTGACGGTCGGAGTGGTCACCAAGCCGTTCCTGTTCGAAGGCACGCGCCGGATGCGCTCTGCCGAGGCGGGTATCGAGGAACTGCAAAAGCACGTCGACACGCTGATCGTCATTCCCAACCAGAACCTGTTTCTGATCGCCAAGGCTGACACCACTTTCAAGGAAGCGTTCCAGCTTGCCGACGAAGTGCTGCAGCAGGGCGTCCGTTCGATCACCGATCTGATGGTCATGCCCGGCCTGATCAACCTGGACTTTGCCGACGTTCGCTCGGTCATGGGCGAGATGGGCAAGGCGATGATGGGCACCGGCGAAGGCAGCGGCGAAAACCGCGCGCTCGAAGCGGCAGAGCGGGCGATTTCCAACCCGCTTCTCGATGGCGTGTCGATGCAGGGCGCCAAGGGGGTGATTATCTCGATCATCGGCGGCGACGATATGCGGCTGCTCGAAGTCGACGAAGCGGCCAACCACATCCGCGAACTGGTCGACCCCAATGCCAACATCATCTGGGGTTCGGCATTCAATCCCGATCTGCAAGGCAAGATCCGCGTTTCCGTGGTCGCCACGGGCATCGAACAGACGCACGATCAGGCGGTTGAGGCTTCGCGGCCTTTCAACCTGAGCACGTCGCGCGGGCCTGCCCGTCCGGGCGCTGCACCGGAGCCAGTGGCCGCACCGGCACCGGCGGTTTTTGCCGAGGCACCCGCTCCGATCCCCACCGCTTACGAGCCTGAAGCGGAAGCCGATGAGCCGCTGGAATTGGACCTGAGCGAAGTTACTGACGAGGCAGAAGCAACCGAAGGCACTTCGGAATACGCTGCGGACGAGCTTGATGGTGCTGACGAAGACGCTGATGAACTGCTGCTCGACGTCGCGTCGCTTGATGAGCCTGAAGTAGCCGCTGCACCATTATTGGCGCGCAAGCGTCCGCTGGTGTCGCCCGAGTCGATGGGCGAGGAGCGCCAACCGCGCTTGACTGGCAATGGCAGCACATTGTTCGAACGCATGGCAAACCTGTCGCGCGGCGGCGCGGCGGCGGCGGAAGAAGAGGGCGAGGATGACGGCGACGGTGATGACACGCCATCGTTCAGCATTCCCCGGTTTCTGGGGCGGCAAAACAATCAATAACGTTCGGCAATAACGTTCGGCAATAACGTTCGGCAATAACGTTCGGCAATAACGTTCGGTCTTGAAACTGCGGGCGCTCGGGTTGTTCCAGTGCCGTTCAGGATGGGCGGATCAAGGGAGCCTTGCTGCGTAAGGGCGGCACTATTCGGATGAACGCAGTGATGTTCGCCAACCGGCGTACCGTTTGATGACCACTTGCAAGGTGCGATGCGCGCTGATGGCGGGGCTTGCGCTCGGCATGCCTGTTGCCGCGTTCCCGGCGCTCGCCCAGCAGGGCCAGATGGCCGCGCCCGCCAGCGCCGCGCGGGCCGTGGTGCCAGTTCCCGGTGCGGGGAATCAGGCCCTGAATAATGCGCTGGCCCGGCTGGGACGCGATCCGCGTGATGTCAATGCGCTCATCGACGCGGGCAATGCGGCGCTGGGCATGGGCGATGTCGACGCGGCGTTGGGCTTTTTTGCGCGGGCCGATCAACTCTCGCCAAACAACGCCAGAGTGCGGGCAGGACTGGGCGGCGCGATGGTGCGCAGCGGCAATCCCTATGACGCAATCCCGGTGTTTGCGGAGGCTGAGGCGGCGGGCGGCATGGACGCATCGCTGGGGACCGAACGCGGGCTGGCCTATGATCTGGTTGGCGATAACGCCACCGCCCAACGCTATTACCGCGCCGCGCTGGCCGCCGCTCCCAACGACGAAGCAACCCGGCGACTGGCACTGAGTCTGGCGATTTCCGGCGATGAAACCGGCATGGAAACCGCACTCGCCCCGCTGCTGCAAAAGCAGGACAAGGCGGCGTGGCGCACGCGGGCGTTTGCGCTGGCAGTGCTGAACCAGCCGGACGAGGCGGTGCAAATCGCCTATCAGACCATGCCCAAGGATCTGGCCGCCGGGATCGCGCCGTACTTGCGCTACATGCCGCGCCTGACCAAGGCGCAGCAGGCCGCCGCGGCCACGTTCGGTCATTTTCCTCGCGCCGCAGAGATTGGCCACGACGATCCGCGCGCCTTGCGTTTTGCGCCGCCCACGCGGATGGCCAGCGCCGATGCGGCCTTGGTGCCACGGGGTGAGCCGCTGGGCAGCAAGGGCCATTCAGCCAAGGATTCGCGGGCAAAGGATAGCAAGGCGAGCAAAGGCAGCGCGCTGGCCGTTGCATCGCCGCCAGCAGTGCCGGTATCAGCCTCGGCCCCGCGCACCGCGCCGCCCGAACTCCAGCCCCGCCGGGATGAGAGCGAGGCGGTTTCGCGGGTTGCTGCGACTGCGGAAGTACCTGCCGCCGCACCGCTAGCCAGCGTTGCCACGCCCGCACCAGTGACACCGCCCGTCCGGGTGGCCGCCGCGCCAAGACCCGTTCAACCGGCTGCGTCGAAGCTCCCATCCAAGCCAATCGGCCCCGGCTTCGACCTTGCGCAAACGCCCGGCACGACGGCGGTGGCGAGGATTGCTCCGACTCAGCCAGCACCGACCGTTGCCGCAGCACCCGTGGCTCCGCCAGTTGCCGTCCCAGTTACCGCGCAGCCGGTCGCTACCCAACCAGTCGCTTCCCAGCCAGTCGCTCCGCAACCAACCGCACCCCTGCCTCCGGCTCTCCCGCCTGTTGCAGTAGCCAGCAAGCCCGCGCCCCCGCCTTCCGCGCCCCCGCCCGCGCCGCGCAAGTTCGCCGATCTGTTCGGCGATCTCCTCGCGCCATCAAAGGGCGCCGCTTCTCCGGCACCCGGCGCAGTCGATATTCGCAAGCTCAAACCCGCCGCACTGAAGGTCGAAGTGCCCGTCAAGCCCGCGCACCCCAGCCGGATCTGGATTCAGGTCGGTACGGGCCGCGACAAGTCGGCGCTGGCGTTCAGCTGGAAGTCGATCCTGCGCGATGAGCCAGATCTGTTTCGCGGTAAATCCCCTGCGATTTCGGAATGGGGGCGCACTAACCGCTTGTTGGTTGGCCCGTTTGAGACCGAAGCCGCAGCGAACAGCTTTTTTGCCCGCTTGCGCAAGGAAAAGGTCGATTCCTTTGTCTGGACCAGTCCGGCCGGGCAGATCGTCGATCCGTTGCTGGTCAAGTAATCGTGCGGTCACATGATTCACCACAGGTTTTCCACAAGGTGTTCACAGTCTTGTGCAGTTTTGCCCTGCCGTGCGCGGCCCTTGCATTGCCGATACCCGCGCGCCGCCGCATCCACTCGCCTGTGATCAAGGAGTGGATCGGTTGAGGGCAGGGCAGCACCGCATGGATCGTGAAGAGGATTCGGCTCCGGTAGAAATGCTGGCCTCGCTGTGTGAGGCGCATGGCTGGGCGTTTGACTTCGCCGGAGAGGACGAGATCACCGCCGAAGTTCAGGGCAGCTGGGCCAGTTACCAATTGCGCGGCATCTGGCGATCAGAAGACCGCGTGTTGCAATTGCTGTGTCTGCCCGACATCCGCATCCCCGATGACAAGCGCGCGCCAATGTTTGAAGTGCTGGCGCTGGTCAACGAACAGATGTGGCTGGGCCATTTCGATGTCTGGTCTAACGGTATGGTCCTGCTTTATCGCCACGCGCTGATGCTGGGCGATGACGGCTTGCTCAGCTTGAGCCAGGCGCAAGCGGCGGTCGAGGCGGCGATCGAGGAATGCGACCGCTTCTATCCCGCTTTCCAGTTCATCCTGTGGGGCGACAAGACGCCAGCCGAGGCTTTGGCGAGCGCTATGGTGGATGCGGCTGGCGAGGCCTAAAGTCTTCCACACCCTGAGTGCTGAGGCTGGGAAGACTGGAGATCGACGTGAAAATTCTGATTATCGGCTGCGGCAATATGGGTGGGGCGATGCTGGCCGGGTGGCTGGCGGGCGGCCGTGATCCAGCCAGCTTCACCGTCGTCGACCCATTCCTGTCGCAAGTCCCCGCCGGGGTCACACTGCTGCGCGAGGTCAATCCTGAAGCGCCGCCGTTCGATGTGGTTCTTCTCGGGTTCAAGCCGCAACAACTGGCCGAGGCGGCGGCGGGCATTGCTCCCCTGATCGGGTCGCACACCCTGCTGCTTTCGATTCTCGCCGGGGTGGACCTCGAAACCCTGCGTGTGCGTTTCCCGGAGGCCGGCGGGATAGTCCGCGTGATGCCTAATCTTGCCGCTGCCCTGGGCAAATCGCCGATTGCCCTGTCTGGCGAAGTGACCGCCGATCGCGCCGTGCTGACAGAACAGCTCATGGCACCGTTGGGACAGGCCGAATGGCTGGAGAGCGAGGGGCTGATGGACCTTGTAACGGCGCTGGCCGGGTCTGGTCCGGCGTTTGTCTATCGGTTCATCGATGCGCTGGCGGCGGGAGCGACCGCGCTGGGTCTGCCGCGCGAACAGGCAGAACGGCTGGCGCTGGCGATGGTCGAAGGCGCGGCGATGCTGGCGGCGGCTTCGCCCGATTCGCCCGGCGACCTGGCCCGCCGCGTCGCCAGCCCCGGCGGCACCACGCAAGTCGGCATCGATGTGCTCGATCAGGATGACCGCTTGGCGCGGCTGATGGAAGACACGCTGCGCGGCGCGCGTGATCGCAGCACCGAAATGACGCGGGCTGCAAAAGCCCAAGGCTAGCCTTGTTACACTTTGCGACAGGCAGATTGTCCGGTTTCACTTGAAACCCGGCACACAAAGCCCGATATTGTCCGCAGTGGTCCCATTCCGGGCCGCTAAGGAGCTTTGAAATATCATGGCAAACTGGAACGATCCCCAGACTACGCGGACGGGCTTAGGCGTGTCTCCGAGCCTGAACGGTTCGCTCGGACAGACCGCAGCCTATGACCAGGGCCTGCGCCGTCACATGCTGTCGATTTATAACTATATGGCCTCTGGCGTGCTGCTGTCGGGCGTTGTGGCGATGCTGTTCGCCCGCTCTGGCATGGCATTGCAGCTTATGCAGACACCGCTGCGCTGGCTGATTGCGCTGGCCCCGCTGGGCTTTGTCATGGCGATGAGCTTTGGCATGAACCGTATGAAGACCTCCACTCTGCAAGCCCTGTTCTGGGGCTTCAGCGTGACGATGGGCTTGTCGCTTTCGGCGATTTTCCTGGTTTATACCGGACCGTCGATCGCCGCGACGTTCTTCGCCACGGCGGGCGCTTTCGCGGGTCTCAGCCTGGTGGGTTACACCACCAAGAAGGATCTGAGCGCGATGGGCTCATTCCTGACGATGGGCGTGATCGGTCTTTTGATCGCCATGGTCATCAACATGATCTGGCCGATGCCGGGTCTCGGCCTTGCCATCAGCATGCTTGGTGTGCTGATTTTTGCAGGCCTGACAGCTTATGACACCCAGCAGCTCAAGAACATGTATGCGCAAGTTGCGGGCACGGAATTCGCCCAGAAAGTGGTGATCATGGGCGCGCTGAAACTGTACCTTGATTTCATCAACATGTTTCAGTTCCTGCTCAGCTTCATGGGCGACCGTCGCTAAACGAACTACTTCTCTGTAAAACATGGTGCCCGGCGTACAGAAATGTGCGTCGGGCATTTTCTTTGGTCGTGGAACCGTTTAGACCTCGCGGTTCAGCCTTGGATAAGGCGAACGGTGCGATACCGTTCGGGGGAAAGAGGAATCTGCGCGATGATCCGGTTCAATTTGCGCAATGCGATGCAAGCCGCCTTTTTGGGCGGCGTCACGATGCTGGCCGCGTGCGGACCAACCGCGCCGCCTCCACCCCTGCCGCCACCCCCGCCACCGGTAGTCCTGGTGATCCCGCCAGCGCCACGCGCGCCGAACCATGCTTCGCCGGACCTGATCATTCCGCCGGTGAATGCGAGCGGCCTGCGCTACAGCGTCAACCGCGATATATCACCCGCCCAGATTACGTGGAACCTGCGAGCGGCTTACAACGTCGCCGCGCTGAACTGCAACAATCCGAAATATGCCGAGATCATACCCGCTTATCGCCTGTTCCTGAAAGTCCATGCCAAGGGGCTGGCGGCTGCCAACAAGCAGGTCGATACCGAGTTCAAGGGCAAATACGGCGCCAAGTTCATCCCACCGCGGGAAAAGTACATGACCGAAGTGTACAACCACTTCGCCACACCGCCAACGCTGACCAATTTCTGTGACGCCGTCATGGCTGTCAGCCGCGACGCGAGCCTGATCAAGCCCGCCGATCTGCAGACCTTCTCCGCGCTCAACCTGCCGAATATCGAGGTGGTGTTTGACGATTTCTACCGGCGCTATGATCAGTACAAGCTGGATCTGGCGGCATGGAAGGCGCTGTATGCGCCGCCAATCACGCTGTCGATTACGATCCCGCCGGTGGCTGCTCCGAGCACGACCGCGCAGCCAGTCGCGACCGGCAAATAAGCGCGCGCAGTGGCCGACTTGAATCGGCGCGAAAATCAGGGCGTGAGATAGTGCTTCCATGCGCGGCGCGGCTTCGCTAAAGCGGCACCTTCGCGAACCGAGGCTTCGCCTTGCCGCTCGCACTCGCACTGGAACGGGGCCGTAGCTCAGCTGGGAGAGCGCGTCGTTCGCAATGACGAGGTCAGGGGTTCGATCCCCCTCGGCTCCACCAGTGCTTTTGCCGCGACTAACCCGCGATTATCCGTTTAGGCTCATTTCATGCATTTTCTCGATCAGGCCAAAGTTTTCATTCGTTCAGGCGCAGGCGGGCCGGGCGCGGTGGCGTTCCGGCGCGAGATGTACGTCGAATACGGCGGCCCTGATGGCGGCAACGGCGGCAAGGGCGGCGACATCATTTTTGAAGCGGTTCCGGGGCTGAACACCCTGATAGACTTCCGCTATGCCCAGCATTTCAAGGCCCAGCGCGGCCACGGCGGCATGGGCGGTAACCGCACCGGCGCAGGCGGCAAGGATCTGGTGATCAAGGTTCCGGTCGGCACGCAAGTGCTGGACGACGACCGTGAGACCGTGCTGCTGGACATGAACGAAGTGGGCAAGCGCGTCGTGTTGCTGCGCGGCGGCGACGGCGGTCGCGGCAATGCCAGCTACAAAACCTCGACCAACCGCGCACCGCGTCAGCATGGGCCAGGCTGGCCAGCCCAGGAAATGTACGTGTGGCTGCGGCTGAAGCTGCTGGCCGATGCTGGACTGGTCGGCCTGCCGAACGCGGGTAAGTCGACGTTTATCAATGCGCTGAGCAATGCCAAGGCCAAGGTCGGCGACTATCCGTTCACCACCTTGCGTCCGCAATTGGGCGTGGTGCGGCATCATAATCGCGAATTCGTGCTGGCGGATATTCCCGGTCTGATCGCAGGCGCGGCAGACGGCGCGGGCATTGGGGACCGTTTCCTCGGCCATATCGAACGCTGTCGGGTGCTGATCCACCTGATCGACATCAACGGCACCGATCCGGCGGAAGCGCTGGAGATCATCGAGGAAGAACTGGCAATCTATGGCGAAGGGCTGGACGAAAAGCCGCGGCTGATTGCACTCAACAAGATCGATCTGGTCGACGCCGAACTGGTCAAGGCCTTTACCAAGGAACTGAAGGCCGCCGGGGCCGACCGGGTGTTCCCGATTTCCGGCGCGACCGGCAAGGGTATGGACAAGCTGCTCGACGCGGTGATCGCCGAACTGCCCGCCGCCACTGCGACCGAACGTCCGGCGGGCGCGCAGGAAGAGCTTGAGGACACGCCCTGGTCGCCGATTTGATTGGCAACATGGGGCTTTGCCGCGCCGCGAAGTCTCGCTAAGCGACGTTCATGTCCATTGCCCGCCTGTCCGACCTTGCCGACAAATCCGCCTGCCCCCGGCTGGTGGTCAAGGTCGGCTCGTCGCTGCTGGTCGGCAAGCATGGCCCGCGCCGCGAGTGGATCAAGGCTTTGGTGGTGGAACTCGCGGCAGCCAAAGCGCGCGGTCAGGATGTGATCGTCGTCAGCTCGGGTGCGATCGCGCTGGGCGCGGCCACGTTGGGTCTCGACAAGGGCGGACGCGGCAGTCTGGCCGATGCTCAGGCCGCAGCCGCCGTCGGTCAGATCGCGCTATCGGGTTTGTGGGCGGAATTGTTGGGCGAGCACGGGCTGGTTGCCGCGCAATTGCTGCTGACGCTGGACGACCTTGAAGACCGCCGCCGCTACCTGAACGTTACGGCTACGCTGGGCCGCCTGCTTGATGCAGGCGCAGTGCCGGTGATCAACGAAAATGACAGCGTCGCGACGCACGAAATCCGCTTTGGTGACAATGACCGGCTGGCCGCGCGGGTGGCGCAGGCTGCGCGGGCGAGCGCGGTGCTGCTGCTGTCCGATGTGGACGGGCTGTATGATCGCAATCCGGCCGAGCCTACCGCGCGACTGCTGCCCGTGGTAAACGGCGTGACCCCGGCGATCCGGGCGATGGCGGATGGCGGGTCTGCGTCCGGGCTTGGTTCGGGCGGGATGACGTCCAAATTGCAGGCGGCGGAGATTGCCGAGCGGGCAGGAATTGCCTTGGTCATCGGCAACGGCACGCATGACGCGCCGATTGCGCGGGTGATCGAGCAGGGCATCGGCACATTGTTCCTGCCCAAATCGGTGAAGGGCAACAAGGCTGCGGCGCGCAAGGCGTGGCTGGGCGGACGGTTGCGGCTGCGCGGGGCGCTGGTGGTCGATGCTGGCGCGGCAAAGGCTTTGGCGGGCGGGAGCAGCCTGCTTGCGGCAGGCATCACCGGATTGGAAGGCGATTTCCATCGCGGCGATGCGGTGGCGGTCCGCGATGCGCACGGCGCGGTGCTGGCACATGGTTTGGCCGAGTACAACGCCGCCGAATGCGCGGTGCTGCTGGGCCACCATTCGCGCGAACACGCCAAGCTGCTGGGTTATGCGCCCCGCTCTGCCGTAGTCCACCGCGACCAGCTTGTGCTGCTGTGACAATTGCGATTACCGGCGCCACCGG
>JBDUBN010000039.1:0-12084 GCA_040004085.1 Novosphingobium sp. | reverse complement strand
CGGCCGATCTTCTGGCCGGGATCGGAAATCATTTCGTTCCATTGTGCGACCCAGCCGACGGTCCGCGCCAGCGCGAACAGCACGGTGAACATCGTTGTCGGGAAGCCGATCGCCGACAGGATCACGCCCGAATAGAAGTCGACGTTGGGGAACAGCTTCTTTTCGATGAAATACGGATCGTTGAGCGCCATGTGCTCAAGTTGCAAGGCCACTTCGAACACCGGATCGGTGACGTTCAGTTCCTTGAACACTTCGCGCACAGTCTTCTGCATCACGGTGGCGCGCGGATCGTAATTTTTGTAAACGCGGTGGCCAAAGCCCATCAGGCGGAACGGATCGTCCTTATCCTTGGCGCGGGCGATGTAGTGCGGGATGCGGTCAGGCGTGCCGATTTCGCGCAGCATGTTGAGCGCCGCTTCGTTCGCGCCGCCATGCGCCGGGCCCCACAGGCAGGCAATTCCCGCCGCCATGCAGGCAAACGGATTGGCTCCGGACGAACCGGCGAGACGCACGGTCGAGGTTGAAGCGTTCTGTTCGTGATCGGCGTGGAGGATGAAAATACGGTCGAGTGCTCGTTCGATCACCGGATTCACTACGTATTGCTCGGCGGGCACGCCGAAGGTCATGCGCAGGAAATTTCCGGTATAGCTCAAGGAGTTGTCTGGATAGACGAACGGCTGGCCAACTGAATACTTGAACGCCATCGCGGCAATTGTCGGCATCTTGGCAATCAGCCGGTGCGAACTGATCCGGCGGTGTTCAGGGTCGGCAATATCGGTGGAATCGTGGTAAAATGCCGAAAGCGCGCCAACCACGCCGCACATGATCGCCATCGGGTGCGCATCGCGGCGAAAGCCCTGATAGAACTGACGCAACTGCTCGTTCACCATCGTGTGACGACTGATGGTGGTGGAAAACTTTGCGAGCTGTTCTTTGTCGGGCAGTTCGCCGTTCAGCAACAGGTAGCTGACTTCCATGAAGCTTGAATGTTCGGCCAGTTGCCCAATCGGATAGCCCCGGTGCAGCAGCACGCCCTCATCGCCGTCGATATAGGTCAGCGCCGATTCGCAGCTGGCAGTCGAGGTGAAGCCAGGGTCAAAGGTGAACAGCCCGGTCTGGGCGTACAGCTTGCGGATATCGACCACATCGGGGCCGACCGTTCCGCTCACGACCGGATAATCAAAATTCTTGCCGTCGGCACTCAGAGTTGCGTTACCCACCTTGGTCTCCCTTATTGAACTTGCTCAGCCGCTTGCGCAGCTATGCGGGCCAGACTTTCATAGCGCCCGAGCAATACCAGAACGTCAAAAATTCCCGGGGATGTAGTCTGCCCGGTCAGCGCCGCACGCAGCGGCTGTGCGAGTTTACCCAAGCCCAGTCCCCAAGCCTCGGCCAGCGATTTCAGATTGGCCTCCAGCGCCGAAATTGTCCAGTCCGACTGGGCGGTCAGCACATCAGCTATCTTGGCCAGCAAGGCGCGCGCTTCCTCCGTCAGCATGGCGGCTGCCTTGTCTTCGAGCGTCAAAGGGCGCTGTGCGAACAGGAAAGCCGCGCCCGCCGCCAATTCGCCGACGTCCTTCGCCCGGACTTTGAGCACCGGCAGGGCGCGGGTCAGGAGGGCGAGGTCAACATTGCCGCTCATCCGCGCCGCCACCATACCGGCCAGCCGGTCATCATCGGCCTCACGCAAGTAATGGGCGTTGAGGTTTTGCAATTTGGCGAGATCGAAACGCGAAGGACTTTTGCCGACATCGACAATGTCGAACCATTCGATGGCCTGTTCGCGGCTGATGAACTCGTCATCGCCATGGCCCCAGCCAAGCCGGAGCAGATAGTTGAACAGGGCTTCGGGCAGAATGTCCATCTCGTCGCGATAGGCATCCACGCCTAGCGCGCCGTGACGTTTTGAAAGTTTGGCGCCGTCAGACCCGTGAATCAGCGGGACATGGCCATACCGGGGCAAGTCCCAGCCGCCTTCGATTTTCGCCATGCCGTGCAGGATCACCACCTGCCTGAAGGCGTTGTTAAGGTGATCGTCCCCCCGGATCACGTGGGTGACGCCCATGTCGTGATCATCGACCACTACCGCGAGCATGTAAGTCGGCGTCCCGTCTGACCGGAGCAGGACGAAATCGTCGAGCTCGGCATTGCTGACGGTGACCCGGCCTTGCACCAGATCGTCGATAACCGCTTCGCCTTCGCGCGGGGCCTTGATCCGCACGACAAAGGGTGCATCGGCAGGCGCGCTGGCGGGATCGGCATCGCGCCATTCGCTGACGATGCGGAACGGGCGGCGCTCTGCCTGGGCGAGTTCACGCCGGGCGGTCAGTTCCTCGGGCGTCAGGTAGCAGCGATAGGCGTGACCGTGATCGAGTAGCGATTGCGCCACTTCGGCATGACGAGCGGACCGGGCGAACTGAAATACCGGCGGCTGATCGCCTTCCAGACCGAGCCACGACAGCCCGTCAAAAATTGCCGCAATCGCCGGCTCGGTCGACCGGGCGCGGTCGGTATCCTCGATTCGCAGCAAATAGGTGCCGCCGTGGTGGCGGGCGTAGAGCCAGTTGAACAGCGCGGTGCGAGCGCCGCCAATGTGCAGATAGCCAGTGGGCGAGGGGGCAAAACGCGTAACAACAGCGCGAGCAGGCGCAGTTGCAGGCGCGTGACCGTTGGTCACCGCTGCCGCCGATGCGCTGTCGCTTGCCATATACGTCGTCATCCTGTCCTATGCCGTTATGCCCGGCCATCCCGCAATTCAGACGCTTGATGGCGATTCTCCGGGAGAAAACCCGCCACAGCGCGCTGCATTGCAGCATTTGTCTTGGCGGGTTGTGCAGCGCTTGTCTAGCGGGCTTGAACGGATTGAACGCTTTCTGGCCGCCGCCGGGTTTGATCGTGCGCCGTGGCTAGCGGTGGCCTTTGCGCTGGGTATCGCTGGATGGTTCGTGCTGGCGAATCGGTCGCAATGGCTGGCCCTGATCGCAGGCCTACTGGCGACGGCGCCGGGCGCGTTGCTGCTGCTGCGTGAAGATGGGCGGTTTCCCTTTCTGCGACAGGCGCTGGCAGCACTGGCGCTGGCGGCCGCTGCTGGCTGCGGTACGGTGTGGACCAAGTCCGTTCTGGTCGGCACTCCGCCAATCTCGCGCACACAAGTGGGCACCTTCACCGGCACCGTCACCGCACGCGAGGAGCAATCGGCTGAAGTGCGCGTGCGGCTGATCCTCACCATCGCCGAACCGCGCCATCACGGACGCACCATCAGCGTGCGGGTGAACGTGCCGCTCGATAAGGACGCGGCGAAGGCGCAGGAGGGCGCGCTGGTGCGCCTGCGGGCGCGGCTGGTTCCGCCAGCGCCGCCGATGCTGCCGGGAAGCTATGATTTTGCCCGGGCGGCGTGGTTTCAGGGACTTTCCGCCACCGGAACCGCGCTCGGCCCGGTTGAGGTGTTGCGCGCTGGCAAGTCAGGTGACGACTGGCTGGCGCGGCTCCAGCGCCGCATTTCCAGCCACGTGCGGTCGCAGATTTCAGGGTCTGCGGGCGGGATCGCCGCGGCCTTTTCCAGCGGCGACCGAGGAGGCATTGCCCAGATCGATGAAGACCGGATGCGCGATGCCGGGCTGACGCATTTGCTGTCGATCAGCGGACTGCATGTCAGCGCGGTGATCGGCGCGACGTATTTGCTGGCGATGCGGCTACTGGCATTGTGGCCGTGGCTGACACTGAGATTTCGACTGCCGCTGATCGCCGCAGGGCTAGGGGCACTGTCGGGCATTGCCTATACGCTGCTGACAGGAGCCGAAGTGCCGACGGTGCGCAGTTGTATCGGTGCGGTTCTGGTGCTGGCGGCGCTGGCGCTGGGGCGCGAGCCTTTAAGCTTGCGGATGCTGGCGGTGGCGGCGTTTCTGGTCATGTTGCTGTGGCCGGAAGCCGTTGTCGGGCCAAGCTTCCAGATGAGCTTTGCCTCGGTGATCGCCATTATCGCGCTGCACGGTGCTGCGCCTGTGCGGGGGTTTCTGGCTCATCGGGACGAGCCGTGGTGGCAGCGGGTAATGCGCAACACGGTGATGTTGCTGGCGACCGGGCTGGTAATCGAAATGGCGCTGATGCCGATCGGTCTGTTCCACTTTCACCGCGCGGGTGTTTATGGCGCGCTGGCCAATGTCATTGCCATTCCGCTGACGACATTCGTCTCGATGCCGCTGATTGCACTGGCGTTGACGCTGGATGCGATCGGAGTGGGCGCACCGGCGTGGTGGCTGGCGGGCAAGTCGCTGGGTTTCCTGTTGTGGCTGGCCGGTTGGGTCGCGGCCAAGCCGGGTGCGGTGACGTTCATGCCGGCGATGGGGCAGGGGGCATTTGCGCTGTTTTTAGCTGGCAGCCTGTGGCTGGCGCTGTGGCGCGGCCGGACGCGGCTGTGGGGGTTTGTGCCGGTTGTGGTGGGCACGGCGATGCTCGCGATGATCAAACCGCCCGATTTGTTGATTTCAGGCGACGGTCGGCATGTGGGGATCACCGGGTTGGCTGAGGGCGAACTGGTAGTTTTGCGCGAATCCCGCAGTGATTACGCGCGTGATAATTTGACCGAACTGGCGGGAATGCACGGCGCGGTGCAACTGATCGATGATTGGCCCGGCGCGCGGTGCAATAAGGAGTTCTGCGCCTTGGCGATTGAACGCGGCGGGCGGCAGTGGCAATTGCTGCTATCGCGCGGGACTGACCTGGTGCCGTATCCCGATCTGGTCGCCGCTTGCGCTGCCGCTGATATTGTCGTGGCCGACCGCCGCCTGCCGGTTGCCTGCCGTCCACGCCTGCTCAAAGCTGACCGGAGCCTGCTGGATCAGACCGGCGGCCTGGTCATAGATCTGGATCAGCGCCGGATTGACACCGTGGCCGAGCATGAAGGCCGCCACGGTTGGTGGAGTCCGACCGTGCGGGTGCCTTATCGCAGAGGCGTTTCAGGGATGGAGCGCCACAGGCCCATCGGTAACCCAGTCCCGCTGAGGTCTCCACTTGCTGACGGTCACCGAACCCAACACCTGAATTAGAGTCGATTCCGTGAAATCGACATCAATCCTCCTCGAGCTTGCCGAGGGAGGTGGCAGACGCGATGCGGATGACGGACGGGTACACTTTGCCAGCGGCGCTTGTCAGCGCCGACCCCTCCACCCCCCGGCAAGGGCCGGGAGGTCCCCCCGAGCAAACACAGGGAGGATTTAGATGCATGTCACTTTAGTGATGTGCGCTGAACACTGATGCGCAGCCCTCAATGATACCGCCGCAGCAGCCCAGCCAGTTTGCCCTGAACCTGTACTTCATCCTTGCCATAGAACTGCGGATTGTAGGCTGAATTGGCGGGATCGAGGCGGATGCCGTCGTGGTCGCGGTGCAGGTATTTCAGCGTTGCTTCTTCGCCGTGCACCAGTGCCACGACAATCTCACCATCACGGGCGGTGTCGGTGCGGCGGATCAAGGCGTAGTCGCCGTCGAGAATGCCCGCGTCGATCATCGAATCACCAGAAACTTCCAAGGCGTAATGCTCCCCGGGGCCGAGCAGCGCGGCGGGAACGGGCAGCATGGTTTGCCCTTCCAGAGCCTCCATCGGGATACCTGCGGCAATGCGGCCGTGGAGCGGAATCTCGATTACGTCATTCGCCGGCTGACGAGCCGCAACCGGTGCGCGCAGCGGCGGAACGGTAGTGTTCGAGTTCGCGGCGGCGGGCGCGCTGACCTTGGCGGCGATATTGTCCGGCTGGCGCAGCACCTCCAACGCGCGGGCGCGATTGGGCAGGCGGCGAATGAAGCCACGTTCTTCCAGTGCTGAGATCAGCCGATGCACGCCCGACTTGGACTTCAGGTCCAACGCCTCTTTCATTTCCTCAAACGACGGGGAAATGCCGGTCTCTTCCAGACGAGCCTGGATGAAGCGGATCAATTCGTGCTGTTTACGGGTCAGCATCGCGCCACACTCCTGCAAGAAATCGACGCATGTTCCTGCGCCGTTCAGTGAACGTATGCGGAACAATTAAGCAACTTTTACGCAGTCGTCAAGCGATACCGCCATTTCCGAGCAGATATACCGGAACAGCATCGCCGGGTGCCGCAGCGCTCGCGCCTGCCGGACGATCGATCAGGGCGTCGGCTGCCGCCATCGCCGCCAAAGCGCCACTATCTTGCGTGGTCAGCGCCTCCGCGCCGGCATCGGTCAGCCGCGCACGCAGAAATTCTCGTCGGTCGCCGTTTGGGCGCAGCGACGCTTCGATCTGCATCCGAATTGCGCGCGGCAGCGGCTGGCCCGCACCGAGTAGCGCCCGCAGCAAGGGCAAGAGGAAGAAGTATGCGGTGACATGGCTCGACACCGGATTGCCCGGAAGTCCCAGCACGATTTGATGCGCCTTCGTTGCCACCAGCAGTGGTTTGCCGGGCTTGATGGCGACGCGCCAGAAATCCAGTTCCGCTCCCCACGCCTTCAAGGCTGGACGGATCAGGTCATGATCGCCGACCGAAGCGCCGCCAGTCGTGACGATGACGTCGACTTCGGCCGCCTGTTCCAATGCCGCGTTCAGCGCGTCCAAGTCGTCGCGCACCGGGCCGATGCGCCGGACATGGCAGGGGATCGCGGCAATCAGTGACGCCAGCATCGCGCCATTGCTGGCGGGAATCTCGTGCTCAGCACAAGTTTCCGCGTCGATCGAGAGTTCGTCGCCGCTGTCGATGATCGCCACGCGTACCTTGCGGTGAACAGGCAAGTGATTGTGTCCCGCCGCAATCGCCAGAGCCAATTGCGCCGGGCCGAGCCGGGCTCCGGCGGGGAGCAGCGCATGGTCGATCCGGAAGTCCGATCCGCAGTGCCGAATGTGCTTGCCCGGCGGATGGGGCAGAGTGCCAGTGAGGGTGAGCGTATCGCCGTGTCGGGCCACGTCTTCCTGCAGCACCACGGCATCAGCGCCTTGTGGCAGCAGCGCGCCGGTGGCGATCCGCACGGCCTGTCCCGACGCGACGGTGGCACCGAATGGATGCCCTGCCGCGCTTTCGCCGATGACGCGCCATGGTCCGGACAGGTCGGGTCCGCAGACTGCATAGCCGTCCATGGCCGAAAGGTGCGCTGAGGGCTGGGTGCGGCGGGCGGTCAATGGCTCGGCAAGGTAGCGCCCGAGCGCGGAGGCAACGTCGACCCGCTCAACGGGCAATGCGTCGGCCAGCGCCAGCAGACGGGCCTGAGCCTGTTCCAGCGGCAGCGGCGGGATCATTCGGGTGCGGTCCAGTCGCCCGACTTTCCGCCGGTTTTGCTCAACAGGCGGACTTGTTCAATAACCATCGCCTTGTCGATCGCCTTGGCCATGTCATAGATTGTCAACAAGGCGATGGAAGTTGCTGTCATGGCTTCCATTTCCACGCCGGTTCGCCCGGTCAGGCTGGCGCTGGCGGTAGCGCGCACCGCGCCGGCTTCGATGGCGAAATCCACGGTCACGGCATCGAGCGCGAGCGGGTGGCACAGCGGGATCAGTTCGGCGGTTTTCTTCGCGGCCATGATCCCGGCAATGCGCGCGGCAGCCAAGACATCGCCCTTGGGCACATCGCCGTCGCGGATCGCCGACAGCGCTGCGTCGCTCATGCGGATAAGGCCAGTGGCGACGGCCACCCGCCGCGTTTCGGCCTTCCCGCCGACATCGACCATCCGCGCCTTGCCTTGCGCGTCGAGGTGCGTGAGTTCGCTCATTGTCTTCTGATCCAGCTGTAAAGCGCCGCCGTTATGTTCGGCGGGGAATCCGTGTGTCGCGGGCCAATCGCAATGCCTCGCGTCCGGCTTTGGCTTTTTTCCTGATAGCCGCCGCTACGGGCTTCGCTGAGCCGACCCAGGCGACCGTGTAAACCGCGCTGGCAATCCACAGGACGGTCGATTCGCTGAACGGTGCAACCAGGCCGTCCTCGGCAAAGCTGCGTGCATAGAGCGCCGTTTGCAGCGCGAGGAAAAACGCGATCGTGACGCTGGGGTTGCTCAATTGGCGGTAGATGCTGAACAGGAAAATGCCAATGCACGTGGCCGCCAGAATGACCAACCCGACATAGCCCATCGCTACTCGAATCTCGATGAATTCGTTATGAAAATTGAAGCCCATTCGCGAAGCGATGCCAAAGGACCGCCACAGTGTTTCGGCTTCGATATTGCCTTGGCGCCAGAATGCATTGAAGCCGTACCCCAGCAGCGGACGGCGTTCCGAAAATTGTTCGGCGATATCCCAAAGATGGGTTCGGCCAGTCAGGGTCGTATTCTTGCCCAGCGCCTGGGTGCCCGCACCGGCAATGGCATCGGTGAGGTCTGCCAGAAATGGAAACAGGACGGCAAGTACCAGCAGAAGTAGCGCAGCGGCCGCCCACCGCATGCCGGTTGGAAAGCGCCCGAGTGCCATGGATGCAAAGAATACGAAAAGGAAAATCGCGGACGATGTCAACGCGCCCGCAGACTGCGAAAGACTGATTAACCAGACGAAATAAGGTAGGAAAACTACCGATGCGATGCGCAGAATGCGCGGCATTTGCGGATTGAGCATGGTCGCAAATGCCAGCAAAACACCCAGTTGCGCGCAAAAACCCAGCGCGTTCTTGCTGCCGAACGGCCCTCTTAATGGATGCCCCGAGCCTAAAACTGGTGGAATGTATGACATGATCTGCAAGCCGATGGCCATGATTGATAACAGCAAGGTGCCGATCAAAAGTTCCGGCGGGCACCGCTTTGCCACAATGATGGCGGCGCTGAACGTGATGAACAGCTGCAGTCCGGCCCGCAGCGTGCGAGATGGAGCATCTGACCACATTGCTGAGAGGCAGGCGAGCAGCGGCAGCAGCAGCAGCATGCCAAAAGTCGTCAGAACGAGTGCGTTATCGATCGGACGCAGCGCAATAAGGCTGACGGACGCCAGAATGAATATGAGCGCTGAAAGCGTAGGGTAAACCGGGCTTATCGCCAACGCGGCCACGGCGATCACCGATAGAATGCGGTCGCCGCGGGCAATCGCGACTTCGTCGCGTCCGGAAGAAAACTGCCGAACCAGCCTGCTTTGGCTGAACCTGAGGTCAGTGCGCATGTTCATAAAAATCGATCACCATCGGTTTGGCAAAAGTATGTCCGCCCCTGTCCCGGCTGCACAGGCCAGAAAATTGACGACAATGCAAAGGGATTTCCCGTTGGGTTGGTGGAATTGGGACAAGTCGCGAACAAGATTTTAACACCTCAAAGCGTTTTCGGGCGGGTGTCGGCGTTGGATGCAACGCGGCGGAGCTCGGCTATAGGTTGGAATCAGGATGGAAAGGTCCATGTCGTCGAACCCGTGCCTTGCAGGACTTACGGCAGTATCTGACGAAGCCACTTCGGTTTGAATTGGTAATGATGACTGATTTAGTGCGAAAAAACCAGCCCAAGGCAGTCATGCGGATGATATGGCACTCACCGACTAGCGCGACTATCCGACTGTTATCGGCACCTAACTGCTTTCCTGTACCGCCGCAAATTGGTATACCTTGCGATCAGCAGGAGTTTCGATGTGCGCGTTTTGGTTCTTGAATTCAATGAATTGAGTCCGGCGCTGCTCGATCGCATGATCGCTCAGGGCCAATTGCCGAACTTCGCCCGGCTGCGCGATAGCGGTCTTGCTGCGGTGACTGACGCCGGGGAAACGCCGCCTAATCTTGAACCGTGGATACAGTGGGTCACCGTGCATACCGGGTTGCCCTTTGCCGAGCACGGCTGCTTTCAGCTTAACGACGGTGCCACGCTTGAAGCGCCGCGAATCTGGGATCTGGTCAGCCGCGCCGGGCGCAGCAACTGGATTTGCGGCAGCATGAACGCCGGGTATGACGCGGCCCGTTTCAACGGCAGTTTCCTGCCTGATCCGTGGGCAACCGGTACCGCCAGCTTTCCGCTGGGTCGATTCGATGCCTACGACAGGTTGGTGCGCGCCTATGTGCAGGAACACTCGTCGCGCCCCAATCTTGAGCGGGCGGATTACGTGCGGTTCGGCAAGTTCATGCTCGCCAACGGACTATCCCCGGCGACTATCTGGGCGGCCCTGCGGCAACTCGCCAGTGAGCGCTTCAGCCGCAGCAAGTGGCAGCGGGCGATGATCCTTGATCGCCTGCAATGGGACGTGTTCAGTGCCATATACCGACGTGAACAGCCTGACTTCTCGACATTTTTCCTCAACAGCACTGCCCACTTCCAGCATTTCCACTGGCGCGAGATGGAGCCGGAGCTGTTCAAGATCCGCTCGCAACCTGAGGATATGGAGACTTTTGCCGACGCGATTCCGGCGGGCTATCGCTCGATGGACATTCTGGTCGGCAAGGCGCTTGAACTGGCGGGCGATACTGCCGCCGTTGTGTTGATTTCTGCGCTCAGCCAGCAGCCGATGCTGGTGCATGAGGATGACGGCGGGCGGCAGATCCATCGCCATCGGGACATCGCCCAATTGCTGGACTTTGCCGGGGTTGCGCCGGGCTGGCGTTATGCGCCGATCATGTCGCAGCAGTTCCTGCTCCATTTCGAAAGCGAGGCCGCCGCCGACGCGGCCGCTGAGAAAATTGCTGCCCTGCGTCTTGCCGATGGACGCCAGCCGATGTGGGCGCGGCGCGAGGGCCTGACCGTGGATAGCGGCTGCATGATAGACCAGAATCCGGGCGAGGCCATGACCGTCCATTCGCCCCAATCGAACGAAGTGCATGGCTTTTTTGACCTGTTCTATCCGTTGGAAGCACTGCGCAGCGGCATGCACCATCCCGAAGGCGTCTTGTGGATCAAGGCACCGGGTGTCAAACCCGAACGGAGGCAGGATACCGTGCCGCTCTGCGCTGTGGCCCCGACATTGGCCGCGCTGGCGGGGGTTGTCGGATCGTTCGCCGAGCCGAGCCTGATCAAGGCAGCCTGAGGAGGCTCAATTAGCCACTAGAGCGGGCTGTGTTAAATCTGACGCAGTCGCCCGCTCTAACTATTTGTTACCGCATCGTTAAAAGCTAAAAACCGGTTCCCACTTTTCAGCACGATGCTCTAGCCCTTCGGCCTCACGCTGCTGACACAGTTGTCGCTCTTTTTCGGGCATTTCTGGTCCGCCAGCTTCCACGCTTGCGGCAGCAGTTCGAGGTGATAAGTCCATACGCCGACCATGTGCAGCAATACGTCACGGGCTTGCGGGCGGGCCATCCGCTCAACCCCGGCATAGGGGTTCTGCTCGCTCGACAGCTTCAGGTGCAAGTGCCTGTCGCCCGGCTGCACGGTATAGCAATAGGGCAGGCCGTTTTTGCGCGACGGATCCTTGGTGATTTCCAGACCCCATATGGTGCAGACGTTCACCTCATTGCTGACAGTCCACAAGGTATAGAGTTCCATCGCGCCGCAGTGGTTGGCGTCGGTGCAATTCTTGAAATTCGCGCTCCAGCCGATCTTGTTGCTGGCGGCCTGAATCAGCGCCGTGCGGGCTGCGCCATCGTAGGATGACTTGGCGGTAAAGCCTGACTGAACAATGACTTCCTGCATCAATGCCGGATCAATTCCGGTCACGGCGGCGGAAACCACCGGCGTTGCAACTCCTGCCCTCCGGGCGCGCGGAGCGTGACGCTTGGTTTCGACGGGTTTGGCGGTCACGCCGGGCTTGGGCTTGGCGATGGTGAAATCGGCGTGGGCCGAGGTTGACACCAGCAGCACCGCTGCGCCCACGATCTTGGCGGTTCTGGACAATAGTGATCGCATGTTACCCACCCGCAAAAACGCCATTCAAAACAGTTACCATGCGCGCAAGTCCTTGGCGACGCATTATACCACATCCCGATGACCCTGACCCATGAGGATTGTCATTTCCCGTTTGCCGGCGAGAAGCAGACGAAGCTGCGATGTGGTTCATCGCAGCGAGGCTGGGACGAAGTCCGGCGAGCGGGAAATGACAACCAGAGGCGGTTTCTGGCGGCCCTCGGACAGCGTTGCGCCCTCGTAACGATGAACCACATCGTCACTTCGAACGCGCCTTGCCGAGAACCGCCAGACACCGTCCTCATGGGTCAGGGTCATCGGGATGTGGTATTAGTTAGTTCGGCTGCTCG
>JBDUBN010000323.1:0-3590 GCA_040004085.1 Novosphingobium sp. | reverse complement strand
TGTGGGGCGCGCATGCAGTCCACACGCGCGACATCGGCAGCTTTGAAGAGATGATCGCCAAGGGCAAGCGCATGGCCCTGCGTCAGGGTTTTGGCGCCGCCGGATCAAAGCTCATCGCGCTGGCGGGGGTGCCGTTCGGTACGCCGGGGGCGACCAACCTGCTGCACGTGGTGACGCTGACGGGCAACGAACTGGATAAGCACGCGGGCAAAGCGGACTAGCGCGGGTCGTGTGAAATCTGAATCGATCCTCCCTGAGCAAGGCGCAATTGGCAACCGCTGGCGTTGCAAATCCGCCCCGGCGTTTCGCGGATTTACTTTGACCGCACGGCGCTTAAGGATCGGGCTTAATGACTTGCGACGAGATTATTCCGGGGCGGTATGAAGACTTATCTGAAACAGGGCCGCTGGGGCCAATTCCTGCTGATCGAAGGCGACATGATCAGCAATTACGTCAACATTCTGGGCCACTGGGCCGATATCGAAACCGGCCTGTTCCGCCAGTTGTTGCCCGCTCAAGGCGGCGTGTGCATCGAAGTGGGAGCGAACATCGGCATGCATGCGGTGCCGCTGTCACAGTTGTGCGCGGGCGGACTGGTCGTCTGTTATGAGCCCCAGCGCCCGATTTTCCACATCCTCTGCGCCAATCTTGCGCTCAACAATCGCCTCAACGTGCGCACTCGCCATGCTGCTGCGGGCGAGGAAAATGGCCGCATCGAGATTCAGACTGGCGATTACGATGCCGCGTGGAATTACGGTTCTTTCTCGATCAGCAAGGGCTTCAGCACCGAAAACGACTTTGCCGGTCCAATCGCATCCGAAATGGTTGAGATTGTCGCGCTCGACAAGGATCCGGCACTCGCCGACTTGGCCGCGCTCAACTTGCTCAAGATCGATGCCGAAGGGCACGAACTCGGCGTGTTGAAAGGCGCGAAAGCGCTGATTGCCAAGTATCGTCCGAATGTGTTCGTCGAGCCCGGCTCACTCGAAAACGTCGACGCCCTGCGCGATCTGATGCAGGCGCAAGGGTATCGCGGTTTCTGGTTTGTCGGCCAGCGCTATGGCCCCGACGATGACTTTATCCCGGCTGAGGGATCATCGCATCACGACATCAATCTGGTGTTCCTGCCAGAAGGCGCGCCGCCGCTTGACCTGCCGCCGCTGGTCAGTTCGCAGGATCTGGTGAAGGGCATTCCGATCCTGACCGCTTACGGACCCCCGCCTGCCTGATCAGGTACGCCTGCCTGATCAGGTCTGCCTGCCTGAAGCGTCGTTACCGACCGGATTGGCCACTGGCTCCCGGCTGGATATTGGCCATCGATGCCGGGACGATCGATACGCCAAACAGCCGCCACCGCCCGTTCGACCACTGGTAATACAGGTCGAATCCAATGGCTGTGGGGCGCAGGCCGAAATAACCCTTAACATGCAACACACCCTGCTGAACAATTACTGGCGCGGTATTGTACGTCGGTGCCAGCAACATCGTGTTCGAAAGATCAACGCCGCTGGTGCGCAGGTTTTCAAAGATCTTCGACAAACGCGAGGCATCATTATTGATCTGGAAAGCGGGAGCGGAAACGTCGCGCAGCACCGAATAATTGCCCGAAAGATTGGCGCTGTCGATGGCGGCCATGGTCGACCAGATCAGCTTGGCCAGCTCCAGCTCGTTGGGCACCGGCATCGGCGAGGGCGGCGGCGCGGTGGTACTGCTGCCTGCCGTTTGCGCCAATGCGGCACCCGAATATGGCGACCCGACCAGAATGATGGCAAACAGCGCAGCGATCACTGGCTTGACCAGTCTGGCAGCAAAACCAGCAGTTTGGCCGCGACCTTGACCTGAAATTTGCGGCCGGACTTTGCAGTTGGATATCGGCATTTGGTGTTCCGGCCCTGATTGATCCCGCAGCAGGATCACGCCGGGCCTTATTCCGATTCACATGGCGGATGTCAATTTGGCCCGATCATCAGTCGGGAACGAAATCGAGCTGAGGGCTAAGCAGTAGTACATATGGTCGGCAGCGCAGATCTGTCACATACGCAGTCTAGGTCCGCAATCTCGAGTGGTTAAGATTTTGCATCTAGTTGATGGTTAAGAATTTCAACGCTTGCTCCTTTGAATTTAGCAAGTTACGAGACGACAGGGCAATTAAGTTTTGCGTTGATTCGAGTATGAATCCGCGCGGAAAACAGGGGATTATCAATGGTATTGAACGCGCCACGTCTTCGCACGGCGAAGCTCGCCTCCGTTTCGCCTCGCATCGCGATCACCGGCGATCTGGTTACCGGTCGGCGTCAGGGCAAGCGGATCATGGCGATCCTGCGCCTCGCCACGCGAGTGCTGGGTATCGGCCAGAAGGCGCGAATCGGCCGCCTCGGCTCGGCTTCGATCACCGCGATCCTTGCCGGTCTTGGTGTGATTATCGCGGCTCCGGCTTACGGTCAGTCGAACGCCAACGCGAATGGCATCATCGATAGTGTCGCGCCCGGCATTTCGCTTGACGGCAACGCTACCGCAATCGGCAACAATTCCACTGCCGCTGGGCCCAATGATACGGCGTTGGGCGCTTCGTCGATTGCCGCTGGCGGTTATGCGACGGCTATGGGTTTCAATGCTAACGCAACTGGCGGTTATGCAACTGCTGCGGGGGCGTTCAGCGTGGCCAATGGCTTTGCCGCAACCGCAACCGGTGCTGGCGCGAACGCACAGGGCGGTGCTGCTACGGCAACTGGTCTGAATTCGTTGGCGGTCGGTGGTTATGCCACCGCAGGTGGCTATCTCGCGCAGGCTATCGGGGCAAATGCTACGGCCACGGGTTCGAACTCGATCGCGTTCGGCGACTCCGCGACGGCAACGGGCGCGAACTCCAATGCGCAAGGCGAAACGGCAATCGCCATGGGTGCGTACGCCAACGCCATCGGCAATGCGGCAACCGCCGTGGGCGATCAGTCCAACGCCAATGGCACCAATGCCGTGGCGGTCGGGCAGGGCGCGAACGCGGCTGGCGTAAACGCCACGGCTGTCGGCACCCATGCCGAAGCCAACGGCCTGTTCGCCTCGGCATTCGGCAGCACTGCCGTTGCCACCGGTCTCGACGCTGTCGCCATCGGATCCCAGGCCAATGCCACGGGCGATTTCGCCTATGCTGGAGGTTACAAGGCGCTGGCCAATGGCCTCGCGGCAACTTCGGTCGGTTATCTGTCATCGGCAACCGGTGACGCGGCGACATCGTTCGGCACTGGCGCGCAATCGAACGGCGGCTATGCGCTGGCAGTCGGTTTCAACGCCCAGGCCTTTGGCTCTAACGCTTCCGCGCTGTCATCCAATTCTGTCGCCAACGGCAACTTCGCTACGGCATTCGGCGATTCCGCCTGGGCCAACGGCGTCGCCGCTACAGCCGTTGGTGAACTCGCCAACGCCCAGGGCGATTCCGCATCGGCCTTCGGTGACGGCGCGCAAGCTATCGGCACAAACGCAACCGCGCTCGGCCAACAGTCCAATGCGCTTGGCGATAACGCCACCGCAACCGGTTACCTCTCGAACGCCAGCGGCATCAATGCCACGGCGGCGGGCACAAGCTCATTCGCCAA
>JBDUBN010000322.1:0-3596 GCA_040004085.1 Novosphingobium sp. | reverse complement strand
CATTATCCCATGCTGATCTGGCCTGACAAGAATATGGCCGGACTGCTGCAGAAGATGCTTGAAAATCCTAATCTGCCGGAGGAGATGAAGACTCCGGCTGGCTGGCCAGCCGCGATGCGCGAAGAGTGGGCGTCGGATAAAGGCGAAGCGGCAGCGGCATTGCATCGCCGGGAGATGCTGGACTGGACCCGTAAGGCCCGTGAGGCACTGGACGAGTTCAACCCCGATTTCGTTTTGATCTGGGGCGACGATCAGTACGAGAATTTCAAGGAGGACATCGTTCCTCCGTACTGCGTAAACGCGCATCCTGAGTTCCGCTTCCACAACTTCCCGAACAACATCTGGGGCGAGCCGGTGGAGAAGGAATTCGTACTGCCGGGCGTGCAGGCGGCGGCGAAGCATCTTGCCAGTGAACTTATCGCGGCAGGGTTCGATGCCGCTTATTCCTACAAACCGTTGCACCATGCGCTCGGTCACGCGTTCACGAATGCGATCTTCTACCTCGATTACGACCGCAAGGGCTTTAACTACCCGATCCTGCCAATCTCGATCAATTGCTATGGTCGCCACGTCCTGTGCCAAAAAGGCGGACTTCCCAGCTTCACCAAGGAGCTTTCGGAAGCGGATCTCGACCCGCCGGCGCCGACGCCAAAGCGGCTGTTCGATCTGGGGGCGGAGACGGCGCGCATTCTGTCTGAATCGCCCTATCGGGTGGCGCTGGTTGCCTCGTCCAGCTGGTCGCATGCGTTCCTGACCAAGAAGAACCACTACCTGTGGCCGGATATCCCTGCGGACCGTGCCCTTTACGAGGCGCTCGTAAAACAGGATTACGGATTTTGGCGGGACTATCCTGCAGCGGCTATCGAGGATAGCGGCCAGCAGGAAGTCCTCAACTGGTCTTGCCTGGTCGGTGCATTGAGCGCGTTGGATCGCGGCGCGCCGGAAATCACGGGTTTTATGGAGACCTGGATCTTCAATTCTTGCAAGGCGTTTCTTGTTTCGAAGCCATGATGCAATCGACGCATCTGCGTTAGATGGCAATTGATTGAAGATAGGCGTCAACAAGGCTTGACTCGCTGGCAGCTTATGATTCAAATATAGAACAATTGTACTAGAGTCGTGTTGGTCGCTGCACTTCAGTTGCGACGTCAACGGGCCTGGTAAATGTGAAACCCAATTAGTCGGGGCCATAAATGGCCCATCCGGGAGATGACAGATGGACTTCAACCTGCCTGCCGAAGGCGATCCACGCCGCGTCGAAGTTCGTAGCTGGTTCGAACAAAATCCCAATCCCAGCTATGAGCAGCTGGCCGAGAAGGGCTACACCGTTCCGCACTGGCCGGCGCCATGGGGTCTTTCCGCCGATCCGGAAACGCAGCTGATCATCGAGGAAGAGATCAAGCGCGCGGGCGTGATCCACCCGATGTCCATCAATCCGATCGCAGTCAATCAATGCGGCCAGTCGCTGCTGGTCTACGGCACTGATGAGATGCGGCAGAAGTTCCTGCCACCGGCGCTGGCCTGCCGCGAATTTTGGACCATGTTGTTCTCAGAACCGTCTGGCGGGTCTGATTTGGGCGCACTGCGCACGCAGGCGCGACGGGATGGTGACGATTATATCATCAATGGGTCGAAAATCTGGAATTCCCTTGCTCACCTCGCACAGGTTGGCGTGATACTTGTTCGCACCGATCCCACTGTGCCGAAGCATCGCGGACTTTCGATGTTCCTGATCGACATGAACGACCCCGGGGTTGAAGTCCGTCCGATCCTCGACATGTCGGGCCATCCGCCGGAATACAACGAAGTTTTCTTGACCGATGTCAGGGTTCCCGCGGCCAACCGGGTCGGCGAGGAAGGCCAGGGCTGGCAGATCGTTATCGAGCAATTGCAGACCGAGCGCATGAGCATGGCAAAGCCCGGTACGGTCTGGGGCCAGGGACCGACGGCGCGCGAACTGATCCATGGCCTCATCGAAACCGGCCAGATCAAGGATCCGTTGATCCGCGACGAGGCTGCAGGGCTCTACGCCGAGGGAGAATTGTTGCGGTTGCTCAGCGCTCGCAATCTCAGCAATCGGATCAACGGCACGCCAGCGGGGCTCGAGGCAAACTTGGGCAAGATGATCGCATCGCCGCACGGTCAGCGAATGTCGACACTCGCCAAGCGTACCGAGGGCATAAGGGGAATGGTCCGCGACGATGTGGAACTGCCACTTCCCAAGCAGGACTACGGGCTGTGGGACAGCTGGGATTATTCCTACTGGTTTGGGCCCGCCGCAACGCTGGGCGTGGGTACGCAAGAAGTGCTCAAGAACACCATTTCCGAGCGCGTCCTTGGCCTGCCACGTGATATCGATCCGACAATGAAGGTCCCGTACAACGAGATCGGTCGTCCCCAATTGAAGGCAGCAAGCTGAGCCGCTCAGGACCAATCTGCGTCCCGTGGTGACAAGCACCGCAGTTGACGCTGAACACGAAAGATTTGACCATGAATTTCACTCTCAGCGACGATCATCTCGCCCTTAGGGATGCCGCACGGACCTTCCTGTCCAACGAAGTTAAGCTGGAGCCCTACCTGCGGCCGGAAACGAATGAGCATCCCGTCGAGCGTGACGGGCTTTGGCAGGGGATCCAGGCGCTAGGTTGGGCTGGTGCGGTCGTACCCGAGGCATATGGTGGCCTTGGCATGACTTATATTGACCTTGTCATGATCGTTGCCGAAATCGGCCGCACCCTCGCGCCGTCGCCGTTCTTTGGCACGCTTGCTGGCGGATGGGCTATCGAGCGCTGCGGTACCGAAGAGCAGAAGTCGGCGCTGTTGTCGCAGATCGCTGCTGGCGAATTGACCGTGGCGCTGGCCGTTGCAGATCCCAACGGCGACGTGAACGGCATGTCAGGCGGCGCAACGGCCAAGCTTGCCGACGGCCAGTGGACGCTCAACGGGAAGAAATCCTTCGTGGTGGAAGCCGGTTCGGCCGACAAGATTGTCGTAGTCGCCGATGTGGACGGGCAACAAGGCTTCTTCTTGGTCGACGCCAAATCGGCCGGCGTTGAAATCGAGCGGCTCGACTGGCGTGATGTGACGCGCGAAGTGAACGAGATTAGCTTCAATGGTGTCGCGGCGGAACGCCTGCCCGCCTCGGACGCCGACAGTTGGCCATGGATCCGGGATCGCCTGTATCTTGTCCTTGCCGCTGAAAGCGCCGGTGGGGCCGCGCAGTCGCTCGATGATGCGGTTGCCTATGCGAAGGAACGCATTGCATTCGGTCGCCCGATCGGGTCCTACCAGTCGATCAAGCATGGCCTGGCCGAGCACGCGGGCGGCATTGAACTGGCGACGGCTGGTGTGCAATTTGCCGCTTGGGCGCTGAGCGAGAATATGCCCGAGGCGCGCAAAGCTGCGGCGATCGCGCAAAGCTATGCGAGCGAGCAGTATAGTGCGGTGACGTTCCGCAACATCCAGGTGTTCGGTGCCATCGGCTTTACCTGGGAAATGCGCAATCACCTGTACTACAAGCGCGCCCGGGCCAATGCCGAGATGCTGGGCGCACCGCACGAGCAGCGTGAGCAGCTTATCCAAATTCTTGAGGCAGA
>JBDUBN010000321.1:0-3600 GCA_040004085.1 Novosphingobium sp. | reverse complement strand
GGCACATGCGTGCGAAGATCGATCGAGGACGCACCCCCTTCGATGAGGTTGGCCCGCGTCGCTTTGTAAACATCGACTCCCGACATCAATTCGGGCGTGACTTCGTTCCAGCTAATGGAGCTTGCACCATTGGCGCTGAACAACTGCCGACCGTTGAGCGTGCTCGAATTGAAGGGAAGGCCGCGCACGGTGATACCCGAACCCTCGATCTGGAACGCGGTATTGCCGCCGTTTGCCCCAGTGAAGCGCGAGATCGACACACCCGAGACGCGCTGAAGCACCTCGGTAATCGAATTGTCCGGAAGCTTGCCAGCCTCGTCCGCGGTCACGGAGTCGACGATCGTATCGGCGTTCTTCTTGATGGCGATCGCATCCGCCAGCGCCTTGCGCCGGGCAGTAACAATGATCGTGGCGCTATCGACCGGCGCTGCATCGCTTGTAGCAGAGTCAGATACCGCAGCGCCTGCAACGGCTGCATCTGCTTCTCTTGCATATGCTGCGGTCGAACCGACGAATCCAGCCAGAGCTACTGCGGTAACGCTAACATTTTGCAATAAACGGTAAATTTTCACCAAACCCTCCCATTTTCAATTTTCTGCAGAGGGCACGGGCTGGTCTTGCCCAACTTCGCACTCTCACCTGTCGCCAAGTCCTCACCTCGAATCTGGCGGGTCGGCGTTTGTCTCGGTTTGGATATCAGCATCATTTGTCAGACAAGTCAATTACCTTTGTCGGCAAATGGACCAAAAAATGCGAGCGCTACCAATTTTCTGGAATTCATCCGCGTTTTTGGGGCGGGATTACGCTTTTGAGCGCAATGTTGCGCAGGCTGAACCGCCGAAATGGACAGTTGGGCCAAGCATCACTTGCTCTGGAGAGCCGTAACGAATCTCAGCCCAGGACTATTGCCATGTCGTTCAGAGCCAGCGTGAGCAGCTCACGCATGGTTGCGCTGGCAAAAGCGGGATCGCGCGTTGCAATGGCGTCGCGTAACGCCTCATGCTCGATCAATGGGTCGCGTGGCAGCGGGCTGTGATTAAGCTTGAATCTGGTCGTCCAGCGAACCGCCGCGCCGATCGAACTGGCAAGTGACGCCAGCGCCTCGTTTCCAGCAGCATCGAGAATGGCGGTGTGGAAATTCTGGTCGGCCTTTTGACCCTCGGCATTGCTCAATCCGAACTCACGCATTCCGGCTAGCGCCTGATCCATCGTTTCAAGATGCCCGGTGGTATGCCGCTCGGCCGCAAACGCCGCGGCCGCCGGTTCGATCACCCCGCGCAGCTCGAACAGGTCGTGGATGAACTGCTCGCCCGGCGTGCCTGAAAACATCCAGTCGAGCACATCGGCGTCGAGTAGATTCCAGCGCTTGCGCGGGGTTACGTGCGTACCTGCTTTCGGTTTGCTCTCCACCAGTCCCTTGGCGACCAGGATGCGGATTGCTTCCCGGTAAGCCGTCCGCGAAACGCCCAGCGTCCCCGACCGCTCAACTTCGCCGCCCAGATTGTCGCCCGGCAAGTGATGGCCGGACAGGATTGCAATTCCGAGATCCCGAGCCAACGACATGTGCAAGCGAAGCGGCGAAGGTACTCGATCTGGCATTGAATTTCCCTTTACCGGTATATTCAGGCTTCGAACGGTTCCGTTTGCAATACGATGCCATCCGACAGAGCCCGCGCCACCAGCCTTAGAGGCTCAAGGTCGACATCGGCCTGACGCGCGATAGCAAGCTCTGCAAACCGGCGATACAGGTTTGTATATTCGTCGCTGGATCCGGCCTGGACTTCCACTCGGTCGATTGCCAATCGCGCGCCGCCTTCAGACAGGACGAGGGTTCCTTGGTCGGTTTCGCAGCGGATATCCCAAGTTTGCGGGCCGGTTTGCCGCCAATCGAACAGTGCAACGATCGGAAATCCTGCTGTGCCGGACATGTTCATCCGGGCAGCGATCGGCATCGCGCAGTTGGACGGAACCTGCAGTTCGGCCGAGTTGAAGATTACCGGATCGGCCAGCAATTCGGTCAGGATCGACAGCGCATTGATACCCGGATCGAATACGCCGAACCCGCCTTCATCCCAGATCCATTTCTGCCCGGGATGCCAGTGACGGACATCTTCTTTCCATTCAATTTTGATCGACCGGATGGCTGTATCGGCCAGCCAATCCCTCGCCGCAGGAACGCCCGCTGCGGCGCGCGAGTGCCAGGCAGCGAACAGTGCCACTCCCCTCGCCCGCGCCAGTTCGAGAAGGGCCTGGCCTTCCTCGCAAGTCAACACCGGCGGCTTTTCGAGCATCACGTGGCGACCAGCTTCGATGGCGGTTCGCGCCGCTGCATATCGAAAGCCGGGCGGCTGACACATCGAAACTGCTTCGATCTCTGGATAGCTTGCCAGCATCTCGGTCAGATCGGAAAAGACGGGGAAGTCTGCCTCCGGTAACGCCGGATCGGCAATTGCGACAAGTTCGAAATTGCCCGACGCGGCGATAGCCGCAACGTGCTGCGACCGGGCAATTGTCCCGAACCCGACGATGCCGAGCTTGATCACGCCTAGAGGCTCCTGACAGTCAATGGCACCGACGGCCCTTGTCCTTCACGCACTTCGCCGCGGAGAGGATTGCACAAGGGCAGCGTGAAGGCATCTGCCGAAATCTCGAAAACATCGCCGTGTTGCGGCGCTATACCCTCGCTAAACGATAACGAGGCCGTCCCGAAGAAGTGAACATGGACCTGTCCGGGACGGCGAAACTGCCCGTACTTGAAATGGTGATGCTCGATGTTGGCAAGACTGTGAGACATGTTAGCCTCACCGGTCAGAAACGGCTTTTCCCAGATAACATCGCCGCCGCGGACAATCCGGCTGGTGCCGCGAATGTCCTGCGGCAGCTGACCAAGCAGCAGCTCGGCACCCAGGGCCGCCTGACGGAGCTTCGAATGCGCCAGCCAAAGGTAGTTCTCACGTTCGGTCACATGATCGGAAAATTCGTTGCCCAAGGCGAACCCGAGACGAACTGGCTTGCCGGCCGGGTCGATCAGGTAAATCCCAGCAATCTCTGGTTCTTCGCCAGCGTCGCTAGCAAAGCTCGGGCGATCTAGGCAATCGTTGGCGCCAACCAGGATCGAACCGTCACCCTTGTAAAACCATTCGGGTTGGGCACCGATCTGTCCCGGAGCAGGCTTCCCGCCTTCGAGCCCGCTCAGGAACATCCGCATCGAATCTGTCAGATCGCCCTGAGCGGCGATCTTGTGCATCTTGTCCCGGCTCTCGGCCGAACCGAGATGCGTAAGTCCTGTGCCCGTAACCAGGCATTGGGCGGGAACTGGATGGTCGATCGGGGTCAATAATTTGACCGTCGAAAGATCGACTGGATCGCCTAGTCGAACAGACGCCACCGAAGCGAGGTCGGTTTCATCTGCCAAGGCCTCATCCGCAAGCTGCAGCACCGTTTCTGCACCATTTATCAGTCGCGAACCGTTCTCATCAAGCGCAGCAACTCCCCGTGCATTCCCTTGCGAAAATTGAACAAGCGAACGGATCACGATGCGGCCCCGAAATAGTCCTGCTCGAGCAGTTCGCCGCTGGCCGGGTTGATCGCACGAAACCG
>JBDUBN010000320.1:0-3601 GCA_040004085.1 Novosphingobium sp. | reverse complement strand
TCTGCATCAGCCTTCGAGCGGCCAAGCTGATAGAAGGTGACACCGGGTTCCCGTTCCCGAACGGTCGCCGACAATTCACTCATAATCTTCTCATAGCTTGACTGGTTTCCCGGCTCCACTTTCATCGTGGCAATCACCAGGATCATTATTCCCTCCTTTTCACAGGTCATGAGGATTTGCGCTTGAACCTGCGCTACCGTCACCGGCTATTTTTGATCTTCGCCGTCGAACCTTCGTAGACGTCGATTGATGATGTCGATTGCCTCGCCCATGATGCGATCGATCAGCTCCTGGCACGTCGGAATGTCCTTGATAAGACCCATTACCATGCCAGCGGTCCAGACGCCGTGATCGGGATTGCCGTTGTCGAGGCCTTCCTTGCCGCGCGCGCCCTTCACCAGATGCGCGACCTCCTCGAACGGCTTCCCCTGTGCTTCGATCGCCACGACTTCCTGCGAAATCGCGTTCTTCGCGACGCGCGCTGTATTACGATAAGTACGGAAGATGAGGGAGGTACTGCGCTCGTCCGCATCGACCATCGCCTGCTTGATATTATCGTGCATCGGCGCCTCCTTCGTGGCGCAGAAGCGGGTGCCCATGTTGATGCCATCCGCCCCCAGGGCCAGAGCAGCGACCAAGCCCCGTCCATCGCCAAAGCCCCCGCTCGCCAGAATTGGCACCTTGACCTTGTCGGCGGCAGCAGGGATCAGAATCAGGCCTGGAATATCGTCCTCGCCCGGATGGCCCGCGCATTCAAAGCCGTCTATCGAGATTGCGTCCACGCCCATGCGCTCGGCGGAAAGCGCGTGCCGAACCGCCGTGCACTTGTGAATGACCTTGATCCCGTGCGACTTGAAATCATCTACATGTTCTTGCGGTTTGTGACCTGCGGTCTCCACCAGCGTGATGCCTTCCTCGATGATCGCGCGGCGATATTCGGCATAGGGCGGCGGGCTGATCGAGGGCAGAATCGTCAGGTTCACACCGAAGGGCTTGTCCGTCAGCTTGCGGCACCGCTCGATCTCGCGGCGCAGATCGTCCGGCGTCGGCTGCGTCAGCGCCGTGATGACGCCAAGGGCCCCCGCGTTGGAAACCGCCGCCGCCATCTCCGCCGTGCCAACCCACATCATCCCGCCCTGCACGATGGGATGCTCAACGCCCGCAAGATCCGTAAAACGAGTCCTCAGCCGAGGCGGCATCGCCGATTCCCACTGCGCGGCTGCTTTGGTCACAGATTTTCTTCCTTTCATATCCGGGAAACTATCGCGCCGACATTTGCGCAAATGGGGCGTCTCCGCAAGTCGTTTAGACGATTTTTGCAGGCTCTGCCGCGTAGACACGAGCCTGCGCAGATTGCGCTTGCGTGCCGGGTGGAGCTCGCCTTCTCCCCGTCGGCCCGGCTCTCGCGGTAGTCGCACCTTCTGGGCAGAAAACTTGGCCAGAGGCGTGCGAGTTGGCACGAACGCTCCATGCTGGCACCGATATAAAAAGCCCTGGCGCGCACATGGGCATACCGGGGCTTTTTCCTTGCCTTGAAGGCGATCAGGCGCGCGTGAAGCTTTCGCCTTTCTCGGCCTTTTCGACCAACAGTTTCGCCGGTTCGATACCCTGCGCCTTCAGACCCTCGACCACCTTCTTGAGGCCGACCGTGTCGGCCCAGAACATCGGGCCCCCGGTATAGACCGGCCAGTTGTAGCCCAAGATCGCCGCGACATCGACGTCCGATGCGCGGATGGCGATGCCTTCCTCAAGTACCCTGGCGCCTTCGTTCACGACCGGATATAACAGACGGGCGACAATATCGTCGGTGCTCAGGCTGCCCTTGCTCTGGACACCCTTGAAAGCGGCGAAATCCGCGATTGCCTTCGCTGCGACAGGCGAAGGCGTTGCCTTCCGGTTCTCGTCATAGTCGTAATAGCCGCCGTTTTTCTTTTGGCCGAGGCGATCCATCGTGACGAGGTCGCCACGCACCGATCGTTCGGTCTCGTCGCGGCCGAGGACATCCAGACCGACGAGGTCGATCATCTGAAACGGGCCCATGGCGAACCCATAGTCGAATATCGCCTTGTCGATTTCCGTGGGGGTCGGACCTTCCAGCACCAGCGCGTCGGCTTGCTGACCGCGCTGCGACATGATGCGGTTGGCGATGAAGCCGTTACAGACCCCGGAAAGCACCGGCACCTTGCCGATCTTCTTCCCCAGGTCCATCGCCGTCGCAACCACCGACTTCGATGTCTTGGCGCCACGTACGACTTCCAGCAGGCGCATGACGTTGGCGGGCGAGAAGAAGTGCATACCCACCACCCAGTCGGGCCGGCTCGTCGCACTGGCAATTTCGTCCAGGTCGAGGAAGCTCGTATTCGACGCCAGGATCGCGCCCTGCCTGGCGATCTTGTCGAGCTTGCCGAAAATGTCCTTCTTGACGCTCATCTCCTCGAAGACCGCTTCGATGATGAGATCGACGTCGGACAGTGCCTCCAGTCCGAGCGCAGGCTTAATGAGCGACATGCGCTGCTCGACCTGCTCTTGAGTCATGCGCCCCTTCTTGGCGCTGTTTTCATAGTTTTTGCGGATGACGCTCACGCCACGGTCTAGAGCATCCTCTGTCATTTCCACCAGCGTCACGGGAACGCCGATGTTGAGGAAATTCATAGTGATGCCGCCACCCATTGTGCCGGCGCCGATCACACCCACGGTCTTGACCGGAATGATCGGCGTATCCTTGGGCACGTCGGGGATTTTGGTCGTCTCGCGCTCGGCGAAGAAATAGTATCGCTGGGCTGCTGACTCGGTCGAGTCGTGCAGTTCGCGAAACAGCTCCTGTTCGCGGGTGATTCCGGCATCAAAATCAGGCGCGGTCTCGACCGCCGCCTGAATCGCGCGCACGATGTTGGTAGGCGCCTTGAAGCCGCGATACGCGCGGCTGTTCTTCGCCAGATATTCGTCGAACATGCCAGGATCGCCCTTGACTGCTTCCAGCTTCTCATTGCGGTCGCGCACGCGCGACAGCGGCTTGCCCTCCGCGACGATCGATCGTGCATAGGCAATCGCGTCCTCGCGCAGCTTGCCCTCGTCAGCCAATGCATCAATCATGCCGAGCTCCAGCGCTTTCATCGCCGCGATGGGGGCGCCGCCGGTGATGATGTCCAGCGCCTTTTCAGGGCCGACGATACGCGGCAGGCGCTGCGTACCGCCCGCACCCGGCAAGAGACCCAGATTGACCTCGGGCAGACCGATTTTGGCCGACGGCACCGCGATGCGGTGGCTGCACACCAGCGACAGTTCATAGCCACCGCCCAATGCCGTCCCGTGAATCGCCGCGACGACGGGCTTGGCCAAGCTTTCGATGCAGTCGAACACCTCAGTCAGGCCTGGTGCCTGTAGCGGTTTGTCAAATTCGGAAATATCAGCCCCGGCAAAGAAAGTGCGGCCAGCGCAGATCAGCACGATCGCCTTTACATTATCGTCCGCACCTAGCTTGCCGAAACCCTCGTCCAGCGCCTGGCGCGCCTTGATGCCAAGCGCGTTGACCGGTGGGTTGTCGATGGTGATGACGCCGATACCATCTTCGACGGTGAAGGTGCCGACTTCGCTCATATAT
>JBDUBN010000319.1:0-3602 GCA_040004085.1 Novosphingobium sp. | reverse complement strand
CTGCTGATCGACGAAATCGACAAGGCCGACATCGAGTTTCCGAACGATCTGCTGCAGGAACTCGACCGGATGAGCTTTGACGTTTACGAGACCGGCGAGACGATTGCCGCGAAGGAACGCCCGATTGTCATCATCACGTCGAACAACGAAAAGGAACTGCCCGACGCCTTCCTGCGCCGCTGCTTCTTCCACTACATCAAGTTCCCTGACCGCGAGACGATGCAGGCCATCATCGACGTCCACTTCCCCGGCGTTCAAAAAGTGCTGGTGAGCAAGGCGATGGAGATATTCTACGAAGTGCGCGATGTGCCGGGGCTGAAGAAAAAACCCTCGACGTCAGAACTGCTAGATTGGCTCAAGCTGCTGCTGAACGAAGACATGCCGCTCGACGTCTTGCAAAACCGCGACCCGACCAAGGCCATCCCGCCGCTGCACGGCGCGCTGCTCAAGAATGAGCAGGATGTGATGTTGTTTGAACGGCTGGCGTTCATGGCGCGGCGGAATGGCTGATTGATGTTCTTCAACTTCCTCGACGAACTGCTCTTCGCCTCAAGCCCTACCCATCAAGCTCCGCCCGACAAACGGCCGCCAGCGTTGAAAGGTCTTCGCCCAGCGTTTTCCAAACGAGCTTCGCATCGATCCCATTGTAATCATGCGCGATCACATTTCGCATCGCGTAAATTGCGCTCCAGTCGATGTGAATATGCCGATTGCGGATTTCCTCAGATAGCTTGTTACAGGACTCGCCGATGATCGACAGTCGATAGGCAGTCAGATCGATTTCGTCTTCGTCGGCCAGAAACCGATCCCGTGACATCCCATCGAGCCGCCTGTTAAGATGTCCGATCAATTCGACGATCAGTTCAAGGCGGTCCTCGTCACGATAGTTCACAGCAAGCGCACCATTTCCGCTTCAACCCGTCGCTTCATGCGTGGTCGCATTCCGTCACGAGAAATAAAATCGACCTTTCTACCTAATATCTCTTGAAGCCGAATCTGAAAATGCGCCTGATCGATCAGGTTGAAACGAGAATCGTCCGAAACCTCAAACAGCAGATCAATATCCGAAGCTTCACCCGCATCACCCCGCGCTTGCGATCCAAAAAGATACAGCGCATTGATCCCGCCAGCACGCAATTCCGGGCTGGAATCTACAATTGCAGAACGGATTTGAGCCAAGTTCATAGGCACGCTATAACCGAATGAAGATTGAAAATCACCTCCATTTGATTGCATTGAAAACCCCATGTTCTTCAACTTCCTCGACGAACTGCGCGCAGCAGGTATCCCCGCTTCGATAAAGGAGCACCTCGTGCTGCTTGAAGCATTGGACCGGCAAGTGATCGAGCAGACGCCCGAGGCGTTCTATTACCTCTCGCGCGCGACGTTCGTGAAGGATGAGGGGCTGCTTGACCGGTTCGATCAGGTATTCTCCAAAGTCTTCAAGGGCATCATGACCGATTACGGCCAGACCCCTGTCGATATCCCCGAGGACTGGCTGAAGGCCATTGCCGAGCGGTATTTCTCACCCGAGGAAATGGAAAAGATCAAGGCTCTAGGGTCTTGGGACGAGATCATGGAGACGCTGAAAAAGCGGCTTGAGGAACAGGAAGGGCGCCACAACGGTGGCAGCAAATGGATCGGGGCCAATGGCACTTCGCCGTTCGGCAATTCGGGCTACAACCCGGAAGGCGTGCGCATCGGCGGTGAGGGCAAGCACGGCCGCGCAATCAAGGTGTGGGAGCAACGTGAGTTCAGGAACCTTGATAGCACTAAGGAACTGGGTACCCGCAACATAAAGGTCGCGCTGCGCCGCCTGCGCCGGTTCGCTCGCGAAGGCAATGCCGAGGAGCTGGATCTTGACGCCACCATACGCGGCACCGCGCGGCAGGGGTGGCTCGATATCCGCATGCGGCCAGAGCGGCACAATGCGGTCAAGGTCTTGTTGTTCCTAGACAATGGCGGATCAATGGATCCGCATGTCAAACTGATCGAAGAACTGTTCAGCGCCGCCACCAGCGAATTTAAGAACCTTGAGTTCTTCTACTTTCACAACTGCATTTACGAAGGCGTGTGGAAGGACAACCGCCGCCGCCGCACCGAGCGGACGGATACCTGGGACATCCTCCACAAATACGGCCACGACTATAAAGTTGTGATTGTCGGCGATGCCTCGATGAGCCCGTATGAGGTCAGCCATCCGGGCGGTTCGGTCGAGCATATGAACCCGGAGGCCGGGGAGGTGTGGCTCCAGCGCATTCGCAATACATATCCAGCGACGGTGTGGATCAATCCCACGCCCGAGCAGCACTGGAACTATTCGCAATCAACCAAGCTGATCAAGGAACTGATGAGCGGATCGATGTTTCCGCTGACCTTGGCAGGGTTGGACGATGCGATGCGTGAACTGACGCGCAAGAAGCATTGATGATCAGGGCGGCTATGCCCATATCGGGCGCATGACAACTCGAGTACCCGCTCTTTTCATCGGTCACGGATCCCCCATGACCATGATTACTGACAACCCCGAGCGCCGGAACATGATGGCGCTGGGTGCGCGGTTGCCCCGGCCCACGGCGATCTTGTGCATATCGGCGCATTGGGAAACGCATGGGACAACGCACCTGACGGGGCAGCCACATCCGCCTACAATCCACGATTTTCGTGGCTTTCCGGCGGAGCTTTACGAGATGCGCTATCCGGCCCCCGGCAGCGCCGCTCTGGTCGATCAGGTAACGCGGCTGGTCGGGAAAGACAGCGTCCTGAGCGACAGTTCGTGGGGTTTTGATCATGGCGCTTGGGGCGTGCTGCTACCGATGTTTCCGGCTGCGGACATCCCGGTTGTGGCAATGAGCCTGAACCGCGCGTTGACGTCCGAACAACACCTGGCGCTTGGCACTGCACTTGCCCCGTTACGCGATGAGGGAGTTTTGATCGTCGGCAGCGGCAACGTGGTGCACAATCTGGCGCTGTGGCGGCAGCTTGCGGGAACTCGGCCGGAATGGGCGCGTCAATTCCAGAACCGCATCAATACGGCGGTGGAGAATAATGACGTCACCGCCCTCATCAGTTTCGCGCCGAATGACGAGGCTGCCAGCAAGGCCGTGAACAGCGCCGAGCATTATCTGCCGCTGCTTTATGCGGTCGGCGCGCGGCTTCCGGGCGACGAGGTGGCGATCTTCAATGATACCATCGACGGCGCACTCTCGATGACATCAATGTTGATCGGTGATGCCTCGCTGGTGGATAATTTCGTTCAATAAAGCAGGAACGGCCGGATCGTTTCACGCCAGGCCGCCTCGTTCGCACTGGCCAATCCGTCCAGATCGCCGGGCAGGCTGGCCGGATTGTCCACCCATTCGCGCAACGCTGGGCCGCCGTTGATCACGTCGATGGCCAGCCGGTCAAATTCGTACTCATAGGGAAAATCACGCCACAGCGGATAGTCCGGATACAGGCGACGGATCGCCTTGAAGGCCAGTGTTTGTAGGCGCCACGGGCGGAAGGCGGCGTGATCGTAAAAACGGCCTTCAGCGTGGATCATCAACCCGCTGCACAAGGTTTTCGCGTGCTTATGGAACGTCGGTTCGAACCAGCATTCG